>JAZRYQ010000256.1:0-6486 GCA_045600805.1 Candidatus Alloscillospira sp.
TGTTTTTCTTCATCTTCAAACGCCTCTTTTATCATTACGCCTCCGATTATCACAAGGAGGATAAAGGCTATCCAATGGTCAAATTTCGTTATATATTTTGCAAATCGTGAGCCGAGGAAAAAACCGGCAAGCGGCATGAGCGCCTGAAACCCGCCGAACCACACACCTGCGATGCAGCTTTCCTTGATTCCCGTTTTGCCGACGGCAAGACCTTTACAGACAGATACGGCAAACGCATCCATGGAAAGGCCGACGGCAAGTATAAAAAGTTCAACAAGCGTCATTATCTTCCGATATCCTTTACTGCGTACCACGCCATGCGTGTCGCTTCCGCGATATTTTTCGCCGCAAGGCAGTCACCGATCTGGTAAAACTCGGGAGCGGCAAAACGCAGCGCGTCGGCATCGGCGTACCTCGGCTTCATGCCGAAGGAGCATACGGCCGTATCGGCCTTGCATGTGATCTCTTTGCCGTCTGATACGCATACGACAGAGTTTTTGCGGATCTCCGTGACTTTTGTTCCGAGATGAACGGGGATATTGAGTCTGCGAAGCTCGATCCCTATTGACTGACCTTGCAGGATATTGCCGCCGTCGTTCAATCTGTCCGCCATTTCGATGATCTCGACCTCGCGGCCGAGCGTGGCAAGATAAATTGCAAGCTCGGTACCGGCAAGTCCGCCGCCGAGTATGACGGTTTTTCCGACTGCCTTATCGGGCGATGCGTAAATTTCTTCCGCCGTATAAACATTCTCCCCGTCAATTCCCGGGATCGGCGGAATGATCGGGGCTGCGCCGACTGCTGCGATGATAACATCCGGCTCCATACGCATGGCAAATTCAGAAGTTACCGTCGTATTTGTGAGAACGGTGATTTTTTCGCGGCGTATAAGCTCTGCCTGCTGCTCAAGATACTCATGCAGGTGCGTCTTGAACGGCACATCGTGCTCGCATAGAAGCACACCGCCGAGCTTATCGCTTTTTTCGCAGAGCGTTACGTCATGCCCTGCACGTTTCGCGCACAGCGCCGCTTCCATTCCGGCAATGCCGCCCCCCGCAATGAGGACTTTTTTCCTGTTTACCGGTCGCGGAGCGTATTTTTCTTCCGATTCATGCGAAATTTCGGGATTGAGCGCGCAGATTATGTGTCCCTGTGTCATCAGATTGGAAAAACAGGTAAAGCAGCGTATGCACTTGCGCACATCCTCCCCTTTTCCGCGGCGTGCTTTGTCCGGAAGGTCGGGATCACAAATAAGGCCGCGCGCAAGCTCTACGATATCCGCTTTTCCCGTTGCGATGATGTCTTCCAGATACTGCGGGTCTGACAGAGCGCCGACCGTTGCAACATACGCGTGATGCACGTGTTTTTTGATTTCCGCCGCGTATTTGACGTTTACGCCATCGGGCAGGAACATGGACGGATGCGTCACCGTGAAAACGTCGGCGTTTTCGTGTGAGCCCGCCGAAACATGGATTATGTCTACCAGCTCGTCGATCGCTTCGGCGATCTTCACGCCGTAATCAACGCCGTAACCGCCTTCATAAACCTCCGAGCCCGATATGCGTATTTCGATCGGAAAATCCGGGCCGACGGCTGCTCTTACCGCGCGCAGGACCTCAAGCGGGTAGCGCATACGGTTTTCAAAGCTTCCGCCGTATTCATCCGTTCTCTTGTTTACGGCAGGCGACATGAACTGATGCAGAAGCCAGCCGTGACCTCCGTGAATGGTTATCATACCGAAGCCGCACTGCTTCACAAAAACAGCGGCGTCCACGAATTTTTTTGTCGTCATATCCATGATCTCGCGCGTCATTTCCTCGGCTTCGGTCGCTTTTCCGTTAAAGCCCTCGGCATGACATTTTGACGGACCGTATATGGTATGTCCTTGATTGTATGATATTCTTGCCGCGTTTCCGCCGTGCGAAAGCTCCATAGAGGCAACGGCGCCATGTTTTGTGATAGCGTCGGCAAGCTTTGTCAGGGACGGGCGGGCGCCGTAATCGTCAAGCAGAATATGGCTGCCGTTAGCAAGCGCTATCTGAGAATCGACCATAGCATCACCGATACAGACGGATGCCGCTCCGCCGATTGCCTTGCGCTCGTAATAGGCTATTCCCTCTGCCGTCGGTCTGTTGCCCGCAAGCGCGTATTGCAGCCCCGTCGGGGATGCAAAAATTCTGCTGCGGAACACGGTCTTGCCGATCGTGAGTGGTGAAAACAGATTCGGATACTGACATTTATACATATTCTGGCTCTCCTTTTCGTTTGGTTAATATTTTCATTGCAAAAAATCAGGCAGCGCTTTTTACTTCAGACCCGCGATTATATCGGCTGTGAGCTTGCCGAAGGTCAGGCATCTTCCGTGGTTTGAGCCGTTGATCATAAGAGGATAATCGACGGCGTATAAATCGCCTGCGCAGTTTCCGATCGCGTACAGCCCTTCGATCGGCTCGTTTTTCGTATCGAGCACCTGCATACGCGTGTTGACAGACAGTCCCGCAGGGATATGGAGCAGCGCTCCGCTTATTTTCAGCGCGTAAAACGGCGGACGGTATACCGGCGTCATGAGCTCCGGACGCTTTCCGAAGTCGTCGTCATGTCCGGCAAAGCAAAGCTCGTTGTATCGTCCGACCGTCTTGCCGAAAGTATCTGTCGGCACACCGATTTTTTCCGCAAGCTCATCGAGCGTATCGGCCTGCCAGCCGACGATTCCCTCTTTTACGCAGTTTTCAACGGCAAATTTAATGCCGCGCTTGTCGAACGGCTCGCCGAGCTTTCTCACGGTCGAATCCCAGAAAAGTCCGCCGCCGTATTGTATCGTCGATGCAAGGTCGTTCAGATAATTTCCGTCAAATATGACATAGCCCCACGGCGCATCGGGATTGTGCCGTATCGTGTATGTGCTCTTTCCCTGTCCCCAGCAGTCCTCATTCATATAACGCTCGCCCTTCTGGTTAACAAGCAGGAAATAAAAGCTGTTTATCGAATACGCCATCGTATGGATGGCAAACGGGAACGGTGCTTCCTGCATATCCGCGCCGACCCACACGCCCATTTTGTGCCCATCACCGGTAAGCTGCGGCGCGTGATGATTGAAGTTGCGGAGGCCCTTTAACGCAAACGGTGCAAGATCCTCGCACATTTCGCGGTTTCCGCTTATATCGCCCGTTGCAAGGATCACGCCCCTGGATGCGTTATATTTTACATATCCGTCCTTGTTCTTTGCGATCACGCCGGTTACGTGCCCATCCTTTTTAATGAGCTGACAGCCGGATGTCTGATAATGTACACGCAGTCCTCCTGCTACGGCGTCATCAAGCAGCAGCTTTGCAAGACCTTCAACACCACATTCAAAAATATGCGTACAGACGTATTCTTTATAGCATTTTCCGTGATAACCGCCGCCGAATATGTATGTTTTTATCCCGCGGGCGTCTGTTTTGTCAAGCACCCAGTCCATAGCGGGTTCCGATTCTTTCAGGAATGTGCGTATCAGGTCGATTTTTGCTCTGTGACAAGTCGCCGTCATCCAACCGTCCGTGAGCTCATCCATGTCATTCACGACGCCGTTTTCACGTAAAAGGCGCGAATTTGCAACACCGACGTGCAGGCCGCGGGCACTGTTGCGTCTTCCCTTTTCTATAAGCACGGCGTCAAGCCCGTTTTCGGTGCAGCGAAGTCCCGCCGTCACGCCGGAAAGTCCCGCTCCGACTATGGCTACCTCGCATTCTATCGTATCAAGGATCTCGTCTTCTTTTATCTCCGCGGGGGCAAGTCCCCAGGAATATTTATCAAATTTGCCCATATAAACCTCCAACGTGTTTTTATTGATTTTATCACTTTTACGAAATTTTGAAAAGCGTCAATATCATTCAAAATGTCTATGGAATCTACGGTATATAGTGGTATAATGATAAAAACCATGTATAGTGAGGGATAATATGGACAGTAATAGCGCACCGCTTATGGTACAGATGCCGATAGCAGCGGACAACCCGTCGATAAAAAGATACTCCTCGGCGTGTTTTCATTGCGGAAACTGCAAATGGACATGTCTTGACCATACGGGAATTTTTGAAAGAGGTCATTCATCAAATCTTCGCGATCTTTGCATTTACTGCGGACAATGTATCAATCAGTGTCCGGGCTTTGCCATGAGCGAACGCGAGGAATACCCTGAGGTGAAAGCGGCGATCAAAGCAGGAAAAACCGTTATCGCAAGCGTATCGCCGTCCCTGAGAGTAAGTCTTGCCGAAAGCTTCGGGCTGGACGCGGCACTTACCGAGGGAAAGCTTGTTTCTCTTCTCAAAAAGCTCGGCTTTACCTATGTGCTCGACACGAATTTCGGCGCCGATCTCACGATCTGCGAAGAGGCGACGGAGCTTGTATCAAGAATCGAAAACGGCGGGCCTCTTCCGCAGTTTACAAGCTGCTGCCCTGCCTGGGTACGCTTTGCGGAGCTGTTTTATCCGGAATATCTCGGCAATATCTCAAGCGCGAAAAGCCCGATCTGTATGCAGGGCGCCGTCATTAAAACATGGTTTGCGAAAAAACATTCTCTTGACGTGAAAAACATCGTGAATGTTGCCGTTGCGCCGTGCACCTCGAAGAAATATGAAATACGCCGTGACGGTATGGATGCTGCCGGAAAATATCTCGGAATCGGGAATCTGCGTGATATGGACAATGTGATCACGACTCGTGAGCTTGCCGCCTGGGCAAAAGAAGGCGGTATAACCTATGATGAGCTTGAAAATGAGCCGTTTGACAGCCTTTCCGGCACAGGCGCCGCAGCCATATTCGGCGCAAGCGGAGGTGTTACGGAAGCGGCGATGAGGACGGCGTATTTTCTGATAAACGGCACAAATCCGCCTGCGGATTTCATGAAGCTTGAAGCAGTGCGCGGCTTTGATGATGTGCGTGAGGCGGAGATTGCCCTTGGCAGGCTGAAAATCAATGTTGCCGTCATTCACGGTACGAAAAACGCCGGAGATTTCATAGACAAGATGAAAAACGCCGGAAAACAGTATCACTTTATGGAAGTCATGACATGTCCGGGCGGCTGCGTCGGCGGCGGAGGACAACCGAAGGGCTTTGCCGTAAGCGGTCTGAAAGTGCCGGAAAAGAGGATCGAGCTTCTGCACAAAAAAGATGAAAGCTCCGAAATAAGAGTAAGCCATGAAAATCCGGAAGTCAAAGCGCTTTATGAGGAAATGCTCGGATCGCCGTGCAGTGCACTTGCCGAAAAGCTTTTACACACAAGCTACACCGATCGAAGTGCGGAGGTCATAAAATGACGTTTAAGCTCGTTCTGAATATCATCATTTCTCTGTTTTTCGTGCTCGGCGCGATAGACTATCTGCTCGGAGATAAATTCGGCATCGGCGGTGAATTCGGTAAAGCGTTTTCATTCGTCGGAAGAATTGCTCTGAGCATCGTCGGCATGATATGTCTCTCCCCTGTTATCGCGCGTGTGCTTACGCCGGTCATACGACCTGTTTATAATTTTATCGGCATTGACCCGTCGATGTTCATATCGCTTATCCTGCCGCCAGACTCCGGCGCATACACGATCGCGATGGATCTTGCGATAAATCCCGCCATCGGCGCATGGTCCGGTACCGTCGTTGCGGCGCACATCGGCTCAAGCTTTGCGTTCAATATTCCGACGTGTCTCGGCGTTATCGACAAGAAAAACAGTCGCTTTTTCTCGCTCGGCGCATTGTCCGGACTCATCGCGTGCCCGATAGGAAGTATTCTCGGCGGTCTTCTTTGCGGTCTCCCGCTCGGTCTGATCCTGTACAGCCTGATCCCGACGATGATACTCGCGGCGATCATCATTTTAGGTCTGATGTTCAAGCCGGAGGCGTTTATGAAGGGATTTCAGGTATTCGGCAAAATACTGAAGGTCATTATCATATTCGGTCTTGTATGTGCTGGCATACAAAGACTTACGGGAATCGTCGTTTTAAAAGGCATGAAGGATATTTCCGAAGGCTTTCTCACGGCAGGCACGATTGGTCTTTCCATGGCGGGGATCATGTGCCTTATCAAAATTCTATCCAAAGTGCTTGCAAAGCCGCTCGCGTGGTTATCCAAAAAGCTCACGGTCAACGAAACTGCTCTCTTATACTGTCTGAGCTCTCTTTGCGCGGCGATGCCGGGCGCTGTTGCGTATGATGAAATGAATAACCGCGGCAAGGTCGTCTTTGCGGCAATGGTCATTGCCTCGGCAAACATTCTCGGCGCGCATTTGAGCTACATCGGCATAAACTGCCCGGAATATCTTATGCCGACGGTCGTTGCCAAGCTTACCTCGGGCATCATCGGTGTAGCCATCGCGCTCATGTTCTCAAAACGAATACTGAAAGACGAGATTTCAGCGTGAACCGATTTTAAACTTACAGATACGGTGAACCGTGCGCCGCACAGAAAGGAAATTCTGTGCGGCATTTGATTTTTCTGCATATTATGATTAAAAATGCA
>JAZRYQ010000257.1:0-27278 GCA_045600805.1 Candidatus Alloscillospira sp.
TAAGATTATTTGATTTTCAAAATAACAAACAAGCCTGATTTCATCATAAAAATCAAGCTTTTTCGTGGTCCGAGTGACTGGAGTCGAACCAGCGGCCTCTTGAACCCCATTCAAGCGCGCTACCAATCTGCGCTACACCCGGATTTCCCAACGCTCAGTATGATAGCATATATGACACTCAATTGCAAGTCTTTTTTTCTGTTTTTTTCATTTTTTCAGCACTTCAAGCTTTACGCTGAGAGCAAGTATCCTACTTGCCGTTTCAAGCTCATCAAGTGACGGAAAGCTCGGAGCGATTCTGATATTGGAATTATCCGGATCATTATGATACGGATAAGCGCTGCCTGCCGGCGTGAGCTCAACACCGCAGTCCATGCATCTCTGCACGACTTCTTTCGCACAGCCGGGCACGGTCAAAGAAATAAAATATCCGCCGTGCGGCATCGTCCATTCGGCGATCCCCGTGAGCTCCTCAGCCAAAATGCGCTCGACGAGCTCGAATTTCGGTCTGAGAATATCGGCGTGCCTGCGCATCTGCTCCTTAACGCCGTCAAGATTTTTAAAGAATTTCACATGTCTGAGCTGATTTACCTTGTCATATCCAATAGTTGAAATGCCCATCTGCTTTTTAATTGCGGCAATGTTTTCATCGGATGCCGCAAGCGCGGCAATGCCGCTTCCCGGGAACGATATCTTCGAGGTAGATGTAAATTTGTAAACAAGATTCGGATTTCCTACTCTCTTACATTCATCAAGAAGCTCAATAAGAAAATCATGCTTATCGGGATACAGATGATGCACGGAATAGGCGTTATCCCAGTAAATTCTGAAATCCTTTGCTTTCGGTTTTAAGCGCGCGAAACGCTTGACGACCGCCTCGCTGTATGTTGTTCCGTTCGGATTTGAATATTTCGGAACGCACCATATGCCCTTGATCGAATCATCCTCGGCGATAAGGCACTCGACCATATCCATGTCCGGACCTTCGTCATTCATCGGAATATTGATCATTTCTATGCCGAAATACTCGGTAATTGAAAAATGTCTGTCATACCCCGGCACAGGGCACAGCCATTTTACTTTGTCGAGCTTCGCCCACGGAGTTGAGCCGAGAACGCCGTGCGTCATGGCATTGGACACAAGATTGTACATGACATTCAGTGAGGAGTTTCCGAAAATGATGATATTGGATGCCGGCACCTCGATTATATCCCCGAGCAGTCTTTTACACTCGTCAATTCCGCCGAGAACGCCGTAATTACGGCAGTCCGTTCCGTCCTCGCATTTCAAATCAACATCACTGTTCAGAACGTCCATCATGCCCATTGAAATATTAAGCTGTTCATTGCACGGTTTACCGCGCGCCATGTTCAGCTTCAGATTCATGGCCTTATATCTGTCATATTCAGATGAAAGCTTCATAAACAGCTCATTTTTTTCTTCATTCGTCAAATCACTGTAAAAACCCACTTAAATTACCCCTAACAAGTTCAACTGAAAATTGCGCTCACGCCGCAGGAAAGTATCAACATAATTATGCCCGCAATGACAACACCGGCGAAAATGATCGGCAGCGCCGCTTTCATGCGCAGCTTCAGCATTGCCGCAACAAGAGCCCCCGTCCACGCGCCCGTTCCCGGAACCGGTATCGCAACAAGCAGAAGCAAGCCCCATATTTCATATTTATAAAACATTTTTGATGCGCGCACGGCTTTATCTTCAAAAAACAAAGCAGCTTTTTTCAAAAAGCCTTTGCGCTTTGCCATCCATGAAACGATTGCGCGCAGAAAAAGAATCATAAACGGAACCGGCACCATGTTTCCGCAAACCGAAACTGCCAACGTAAGCCACGGATCAAGTCCCATTCCGATTCCGAGCGGTATTGCCCCTCTGAGCTCCGCCACCGGCACCATGGACACAAGAAATGTCATGCAACACTGCTTGAAAACTTCGCTCATTTACTGCTTCCCCGTTCTTATGTATTAATCAGAAAAACATTTCAATATTGTAAAGTGAACATAATATTACCACATATGATTTGAATAATCAATTGCTATTTTGTTCAATAATCAAGAAATATCGCGGCTGAGACTGTATAAAAATTCTGAATCCTGCAAATTTAATGAGAGTACATACGTGCTTGCACTCTCATTAATACCGACTATCTCGATGTTTTATTGTTCAAAAGCTGATTTTTTGAAAACTGAAGCGTATAGAGCTGATAATACATGCCTCTTTTGGCAAGCAGCTGCTGATGGGTGCCCTGTTCTGCTATATTCCCCGATGAAAGAAGAATTATATTATCCGCATGCTGGATCGTTGAAAGTCTGTGGGCAACGATCAGCATTGTCCCGACATTTCGCATCTTTTCAAGAGAATCCTGTATCAAAAGCTCCGTTTCCGTATCAATATTCGCCGTTGCCTCGTCTAAAATCATGATCTCCGGTTTGTGGATGTTCGTTCTTGCAAAGCTCAGAAGCTGGCGCTGTCCTGCCGAGAAGTTGTTTCCCCGTTCGCGAACAGGCTCATCCAACCCGTTTTCAAGCTTATCTATGAAAGAATCAGCATTTACATATCTGCACGCCTGCCAGATCTCTTCATCCGTAAAGCTATCCTCACGCAGAACGATATTGCTGCGCACGGTACCGGAGAACAGGAAAACATCCTGAAGCATCTGCCCGAAATGGCGGCGTAGGGAGGAAATCCTGATATGGCGTATATCAATGCCGTCGATGAGTATCTGCCCCTTTTGAATGTCATAATTCCGGCAGATAAGCGAAAGTATCGTGCTTTTTCCGGCACCGGTAGCGCCGACAAGCGCAACAGTCTGCCTCGGCAGAACATGGAAGGATATTCCCTTTAACACCCATTTGTCCGGCTCATACGCAAACCACACATCGCGGAATTCGATCTCTCCTTTGATATCGTCAAGCTCTATCGCATCCGGCTCATCTACAACGTCGGGCTCAATGTCCATGATCGTGAAAATCTTTTCCGCCGATGCCATAGCAGACTGGAGCATGTTGAACTGCTCGGCAAGCATCTGGATCGGGTTGAAAAATCTTGAGATATACATATAGAATGTGACGATCGTGCCGCTCGTCATCGTCTGACCGAGAAAGACGGTGTTGCGGATATATCCTTTTCCGCCGAGATACAGAAGGCACATTACAGACGAAATATACAGCACATATACCATCGGTCTGAAAACACTGAAGACAAATATCTGTCTCTGTTTTGCTTTTTTGAGCTTTTCGCTTTTTCCGAGAAATTCGGAAAGCTTGCGCTGCTCCTGATTGAATATCTGCGTTATCTTGATTCCCGACAGATTTTCCGACAGATATGTATTGATATCCGTCGTGCAATCCTTTACCTTTCGGTAAACCTTGCGCGAGAACTTGCGGAATATCACCGTGAAGAGCACAACAAACGGCACAAAGCAAAGCACCATAAGCGTGAGCTCATAGTTGCACAGGAGCATTGCGGCAAGCACACCGAGAATCAGAAGGATATTTTTCAGCATATTGACAAGGATATTCGTAAACAGCATGGAGGTCGCGTTTGTATCATTGGCAACGCGCGTCACAAGCTTGCCGACCGGTATTTCCGTAAGCTGCTGATGAGAAAGACTCTCAATATGACCGAAAATGTCCATTCTCAGCGCCGAGAGTATCTTCTGCCCTGTTTTCTGAATGAGCATTGCCTGCAAATAGGTGCTGACAAGAGAAACGGCGAGAAGTCCCGCGTAAACAATGACAAGCTTTATAAGCATGTCAAGCGCAAAGCTGTCCTTGATTATCGTTTCGATTTTTCCGACGATGATCGGGGACAAAAGTTCATAGGCTATGGAAAGGAGCATAATGATAAAAACAGCGATGAATTCCTTGATATACGGCTTTGCATATCGAATCAGTCTGCTGGCTATCTCCGCATCCGATGTGTTTCTGTCAAAGCCGATGGCTTCCTTTTTATCTTCTATGCGAAGATAAGCGATGATAAATATTATCGAAAAAACGCCGATGATCGCGCCGGCTATCAAAAGAGGTAAATACTCACGCATTAAGCTTTGCACCTTCTTCCTCAAGCTTCTGCAGATCAACCATTTGCCTGTATTCATCACAGGAAGCGTACAGCTCTTCGTGGGAACCGACAGCACGGATTGTTCCGTCATCAATAAAGAGTATTTTATCCATTCTCTCAATGGTGGATATTCTGTGCGCGATCAGGATCGTTGTTTTTCCTTTGCGCGTTTTTACGAGATTGTCAAGTATCGTGCGCTCTGTTTTTGTATCGACTGCGGAAACAGAATCATCAAGGATCAGGATAGGTGCGTTCTTCATAAGCGCGCGGGCAATCGAAATTCTCTGCTTCTGTCCGCCCGAAACGGTGACGCCTCGTTCACCGAGGATAGTGTCATACCCCTCGGAAAACTCACGGATGTTTCCGTCAACATCGGACAGCACGGCGGCGTTTTCTACATCCCTGCGTTCAGCCGCCGCGTCGGAAAACGCTATATTGTTTGCGACCGTATCACCGAAGAGGAAATTATCCTGCGGAACATAGGCGCAGGCTTTGCGAACATCCGCGATCGGCACAGAGTTTACATCATGTCCGTCAATAAACACCGTTCCGTCCGGAACATTGAATACGCGCAGGATAAGGTCAACGACCGTCGTTTTTCCGGCACCCGTTTTTCCGACAAAGCCTACACTGTCACCAGCATTGATCTTAAAAGAAAGCTCATGCAGAATATCGTGTTCACCATAGGGATAGCGGAATGTAAGCTCACGGAATTCTATCTCACCGCGTACATTTTCAAGCGGTACAATGTCTTTACGATCAAATACATCCTGCTTTGCGTCCAAAAGCTCACTAATGCGGTTTAAGGATGCTTTGCCGCGCGAAGTCATATCAATAAGCTCGGATATCGCCGTTGCAGGCCAGATGATCGCATTGAAATATCCGATGAACTCCATAAGCTGACCGGCGTTGAATTTTCCGCAGTACACAAGATATCCGCCGTAACCTAAAATGATACACGTTACGGATTCGACAAACAGCATGACGAATACGCGCAGCAAAACAGCGTATCTTGTAAAATCGACGTTTGCTTTTTCGTTTTTCTCATTGATTTTTCCGAATGCCCAAAGCTCTTTTGCCTCTTTGACAAATGCTTTTACGACGGCGATCCCCGAGAAGTTTTCCTGGGAAAAATCGGATAATTCCGAAAATGCTGCCTGCCTTATCTCCCATTTTTTGCGCATGAATCTGCCGATGATCGCGCTTATCACGATAAGAAGTATGATGGGAATAAGGGACAGCACCGTCATCAGTGCATCCATTTTCCACATTTTTACGACCGCCATGATACCGAGTATCATCGCGTCAAACAGCATGACAAAGCCAGAGCCGAAGCAGTCCTGCACCGTTTCAAGATCGTTCGTGAAAAGGCTCATCAGGTCTCCGACCTTGTTTATCTGATAATACTGGTGGGACAGGTCCTTCACGTGATCAAACATTTCATTTCGGATGTCCGTTTCTACATGGATAGCCGAGCCGAAAATACACACACGCCACAAAAATCTGCCTATCGCCATAATGACGATGACCATAACAAGCGGCATACATATTCCGTCAAGCAGAAAATCCATGTCAAACGCTACTGTTTCTCCGCCTTTTTCGACATAGCCGTTGTTTACGCCGTTTATGACCATCTGATAAAGATTCGGCACAAAAAGCTGAACATAGTCTACAACGATAAGGGCTATCAGGCCGAGAATCAGCATCCACGCATATTTTAAATAATACTTGTTGATGTGCTTGCCTAAAATCATTGATTTTGCCTTCCTATCTGCATGTATAAATGCGAAAAAGCTCATGTACAGAGCTTTTTTGCTGTTTTTTTATTTATCCTATCACAAACTGTTCGTATATGCAAACACATATTAGATTTAATTTCCGATAGATATCACATTATCAAATTGACCGAGGTATTCTTCTCGTCTGTCATGGGTTATAACGATGCGTGTATATCCATCAAGGCTGAAAATAAGATCATTGATCAAATCGCGATTCTCGGGGTCAAGCGAGGCTGTCGGTTCGTCAAAGATAATGATTTTCGGATCTCGAAGAAGAACACGCGCTATCGCAATACGCTGTTTCTCTCCCCCTGAAACATCTTTTCCTTCATCGCCGATTACTCCGGTATTTTCTGTGCACAATTTTCGCAGTCCTGTTTTTTCAATAACATCCTCAACAAGCTTTTCGGGATATGTTTTTCCTAATGTCAGGTTGTTCATGACAGTATCATTAAACAGATATGTATCCTGAAGCACACAGCCGATATTTTCATAAAGCTGTTCCCGCTCCATGTTCTTTAAATCAACTCCGCCGAGATACACATTCCCGCTGTAATCCTCGAGGATCTTCATCATGATCTTTGCAAGCGTCGTTTTCCCGCAGCCGCTCTCCCCGATGAGAGCATACGTTTTTCCCTTTTCAAAGTTTTCTGAAAAGGCAGAAAACAGCGTTCGGTCATTAAACCCGACCGTCAGCTTATCGAGCGTAAGCGTACTGTCAGCCAACAGCTTTACGGTGTTTTCTTCATAGTCTGTACTTGCGGATTCTTTTTCTATTTTTTCGCGGATAGGCTTTGCCGCCCGCATACCTGTTATGATTTCCGATATTGCGGAAATCGGATTAAACACATAGTTCAGAAGCTGAATAGCGGAAATCAAACCGCCGAGACTGAAATGTCCTTTTATTACAAGTATTCCGCCAATCGCCATACATCCCATTTGTGAAACGCCGCCGATGATCTGCGTAAACTCCATGACAAATTTTTCCGCTACTCCTGCTCTTTTCTTTGCTTCCTGCTGGCTTTCATTTGAGCTTGAAAACTTATCAAAGAACGAGGAAACCGACAGATTCAGCACGATATCGGATAAGCCCTTGATCTGCTCAGCCGCGTGAAAAATAAACTCTTCATTTTTCTTTGACAAAGCGATTTTGCGCTTTTGAAGCATTCCGTTCAATAGCTGCGGTAAAAACACCGGAAGCAGAAACAGAATAAAGAAAAAAGCCATTGCGATCGGACTAATATAAATCAATGCTGCAATCGCAAGCAAAAACTGGGCTATGTAAAAAAACAGTGACGGAATTCGTGAGTAATAGTTTTCTTCTATTACGTCAGCATCTGTTGTAAGCAGATTGATATAATACGCCTCGGGGTTTTCGTAAAATTTCGCAAGCGGTTTTCTGAAAATTGCGTTCATCAATCTGTTCTTTGTGGAGATCATTTGATTTTTGACATATTTTTTCTGCTCTCTTAATGCGCACCAGTAAAACAGCAGTTCAAGCAGAATCACAAAAACGGCAATGACTGTATGCCTGATTATCAAATCAAGCTCACCTGCTGCCGTATCATCGATGATATGGCCCAAAATAAGGGCAAAATACGTTTCAAGCACAGCACAAATCAGAAAGAATATCACGCTCAGCACGATTTCTAATTTCCGTTTTTTCTTTCGCCGATTCATCGATGTTTCACCTCATGATTATAAACTCAGAACAGCAGCGTGTCGACCTCATCCAGAAGTGCAAGGATATGGTTTTTATAGGTATCAATTTCTTTTCTGCCCTGTTCCGTATCAAGTCCGTTTCTGCGGATAAGTCTGCGCATAAGTCTTACATAGCCTATGAGCATTGCTTTTTTCTCGACTTCGGCTATCTTGTTCTCATCGTTTGTGTTGAGATAAAGCGGAAGAGATTTTTTCCAGATCAGCACGGCATCCTCGTGCGGGATACCGAGGAAGGAATCGGATACAGAATGGTCAAGCTCGGAAAAACCGCAATAGGCGTTGAACATGGAGGCAAGCTCAAACACCGGATGACCGTGGCAAAGCGTGTCCATATCGATGAGCAGTACCTCGCCGTTTTGCATCATGACGTTTTTGATATGATAATCGCCGTGCATCATGTGGTTATCCTCCGGTACGGCTTTTACAAGCTCCACGAGCTTATCGGCTTTATCCTTCGGAAGATAATCGCGCAGGAACTCTGCCCAGCCTATCGCGACCGCGCGCATATCCGGCATATCATCGGGTTTTACCTCTGTTGAATGTATTTTCAGCAAAAGGTCGATATACAAATCGACATATTTATCAAGATTTGCATTGTCTTCCTTGATGAGCTTTGCAAACGATTTTGCGCTCAGAAGCTCAAACACCGAGCCATAGCCCTCTCCGACCTTAACGACGTCATACGGTATCGCCGTCGGAATACCGAGAACGAAGGCGCGGCGGGCAAGCTCACGCTCTCTGTGTATATCGGGAAGACTGTCCGGATTCAGATAGACCTTAATGATCGTGTCCGGATCAAGACGGTATACCTTTCCGTTTGCTCCTTGTCCAATGACCTCACAGCCGTCAACGGTCAGCTTGCGGTATGCTTTCTCTATCGGTATCATTTCCGTAAAGCCGGTCATATCGAAAATATCATAAACCTCACTTGACGCGTTGATTATTTTAAGAGTCGGCTCGTCTTTTCTCAGTCTTAATACAACGCGCAGACCGGCGCTGGATATATACACAAGCTCGTCAATATCCAGAATCACGCTCGTATGCGGCATCGTCCTTGCCTCAGCGATTTCCTTTTCGGCGACAGCGGCGTTTGCGGAATCAATTCTGCCGTGCGGCAGGATCGTAAGCACTCCGTTTTCGATTTTTGTTTTCATGATCTCCATTTTTCATTCCTCCGTAAATACTTTATTCAAAAGCTCCGTGTATTCTTCGAATGCCGCCGTGTCTTTCAATTCCGATGTATACTCGGCTATTGTTCTGTAATACCATTCGTGCTCTGATTTTCGTTTTTCATTAAAGCGTTCAAAAACGCTTTCCCCCTCCGCTCTCACGCTTCGGTACAATGAACGCATATTGGATAGCTTATCCGCAAGCCATAGGATTTTCACTCTTATATCCTGCGCGTTTTTCAGAATTGCAAGCGACTCCTCTTTTCGGAGCTTCCATGTGCTTGCGGCAGGCATATCGCGGCGTTTATTTTCCGTTTCGCTCACAACAAGCGCCGCAGTATCTTCACCGAATCTGTCTGCTATCTCATCTGCGGCAATTTTCGTATCTTCGATCACATCGTGCAGAAGTCCCGCCATGATCGTGCTTTCGTCATTTGTCATCGTCGCAATAATGGCCGCGACCTCCATCGGATGGAGAATATACGGTGTTCCGTTCAGTTTCCTTTTCTGTTCACCGTGACACGCCGCTGCAAAGCTGATCGCTTCATTTAATTTCCCGCTCATTTCTTCCCCCTCACCATTTTTTCACGATCGTGAAAATATTCTGACCGTTTTCGTATTTATACTGCGTATCGTCCATCGTCTTTTTGACCATGTATATTCCAAGCCCTCCGACCGATCTTTCTTCCGTCGGTGCTTTAATATTCGGATCTGCTTTTGCAAGCGGATTGAAAGGCATTCCGTGATCCGTAAAGCGTATGGCCGCTTCTCCCGGCTGTATGCGCAAGCCGAGCTTCATTTTCCCTTTTTGCCCCAAATACGCGTAATGCGCGATGTTTATATAAATTTCTTCAACGGCAACGCTGATCTGCATCATCGTCTTCGGAGGACATTCGACTTTTTCAAGCTCTCCCTCGACAAATTCGATAACTTCTCTGAAGTTTTCATCCGATGCTGTGAATTCGGTTTCGGTCATGCCGTCCGAGTCCATATATTTCTGATAATCGAAGATTAGCATGGTGATATCGTCGAACTGATCCGCTTCACCGACAAAATCGTTTATATCAGCCCGCAGGCCGTGAAGAAGCTTATCAACGCTGTCGTTTATATGCGTGTTCAGGTATTTGCTCAGTCTTGCTTCGCCGTAAAGCTCTTTTTGCACGCTTGTTGCTTCCGTAACACCGTCTGTATATAAAAACAGCTTGTCTCCCGGTTTCATGGTCAGTGACGCCTGTCTGTATCTCACGCCCTCCATACCGGCAAGGACAAATCCAGGCCGTGCTCTTAAAAACTCAAAACCGCCTCCGTCAAGCGCTATCATCGGCGGATTATGTCCCGCATTTACATAGGTGAGCTTGCCGGTCTCAATATTGATCACGCCGAGCCATGCCGTCACGAAAAGTCCGACCTCATTACCCTCGCTGAGCATCTGATTCACTTTTGTGAACACCTGTGCCGGTATAAGTCCGGACTGCGCATGGTTTTTGATAAGCGTTTTGGCAATGACCATAAACAGCGCGGCAGGAACGCCTTTTCCCGAAACGTCCGCGATGACCATGGCGAGATTCCTGTCATCCAGCATGAAGAAATCATAGAAATCTCCTCCGACTTCTTTTGCCGAATTCATTGTCGCGTATATGCTGAATTCGTCATGCTCCGGGAAGGGCGGGAATATGGACGGGAGCATATTGGACTGAATGTCCGTTGCAAGCGACAGCTCCGCGCCGATGCGTTCTTTTTCCATCAGCGATTTTTTCATTTCATTGATACTGTCCGCCATCTGACTCATTTCGTCATTCGTATTGATCGTCAGGGCCTCTTCCGGAAATTCTCCCGTTCCTATCTGTAAAAGATAGGCTTTTGCCTTGTTAAGGGATTTGAGCCATCTGGAAATGATCAGGATCATCACGAGCGTTGCAAGCAAAAGCGCGATCACGATGACGATAAACGCTCTGATATTCGCTCTGCTGGATTCATTTTTGAGCTCTTCAATGCTTCTTCCGACGACGATGGCGCCGACCGTATCGCCATCCCCGTTCTTCAGTACCTTGTAAAGGCAGTATATTGCCCTGCCTTCCACGTTTGCTTCACCGGAATATGTTCCCTGTGTATCGAGAATATCGGAAACGGCCTTGTCCATATAGGTGCCGACGATGGATTCACCGTTCGGACCTTTTGTGCTGCCGGCGGCTCGGATATAATTTGTCCTGTTTGAAATGCGCGCGTCGATTTCCGCTTTTACGTCCGCAGCCACGTAATCCGCGTGGATAAAGGAATAGAAAAATGTCCCTGTCTTTGCTTCAAGCTCGACAAACGGAAGGATATTCGCCTTTTGCGATGACCCGTCACCGATTTTTATATTTCCCTTGCACAGCGTATTGTCAACGATCATCCATTGTCCGTCCCCGAGATAGTCCTCGAGATACAGGATATCCGAAGCCTCTTTTTTGGAGATAAGCTCTTCTTCAAGCCCTGTCATCGTATCCGAAATGATGTACTCCGTTGCCCCGAGCAGGAATATCCCGCAGATAACAAAGGCAATAATGACTTTGGTCTTTATACTTCTGAATTTGAAGATTTCTCTGAATTTACTCATTATATCCCTCCGGGAAACATCATTTATCAATATGGACATCAAGCTGATTATACGGTATTCTGATCTGCGCGGAATCAAGCACTTCCATAATAACACCGTTGACGATATGCTTTACCTCCGCGCGCAGCTTCGGGTCACAGAATACCCGTATCTTGTAAAGTACAGCGGAGGCGTCAAACTTTTCGATGCCTTTGAATTCACATTTTTCAATTTCGGTTTTTTCTTCAAGAATACGGCATATATTCTGTATAACGGGTATCACTTTTTCTCTCTCATCCTCATAGGAAAGCGGGATTACGATATCCAGCCGTTCCCCAAGCCGCCTGATTTCCGAAATATTTCTGTTGCTGACCGTCATCACGGAGTGATCGCTCAAATCACCGATTTTTGTTGATTTCAGCGTAAAGCCTACAATAAGTCCTTCCCGTCCGTTATACTCAACACACTCTCCGACGGAAAAGAAATGGTCCGTCATGATGTTTATTCCCATGATAACGTCTTTGAGAAGATCCTGAAGGGCAAGACCGATAATGGCGCTGGCAATTCCGAGACCGGCGACCATGGAATTGACATTTACGCCGTAAACTCGCAGGATAAACAGGATCGCGGCAAGAATTATCAGAAAATCAGCAATGCCGAAGCAGACTCTGATGACCGTCGCCATTTCGCCTTTGCTTTTTTCGCTGTTTTTAAATCTTGTGCTGAGCTTTTTAACGATTATCAGGATCGCGGCTGATATTGCGATAATAACCAATGTTGCAATCGTTTTGCCGGAAGCAAACCAGTGCACAAGCTTTCCCATAAGCTTCTCCTCTCGTATAATTAAACTCTAATGATAAATTATAATTTAAATCGGTTTTATTTGCAATAAGCGATTTAAAAAATATTTACAATTTGTAAATATTTGCTTAATCTTATATTATTGAAATTTGTTCATTCGGATTCTATAATCAGGATATTACTTTTGCGGGAGATGAAATATTTGAAAAAATTTCTGCTCAGCATACTGATCGTCATTCTGGCTGCGGTGGTGATCGCAGGCGGTACGCTTACTCTGCGCTTTTTTAATTCGCCGGAATATGCGCTCATGCAGACGGTAAAGGACATACAGGAAAACGGGATCACCGCACTGAACGCGCATTGCACTGAGGAATTTTCAAACAAACTTGAAAAGGCATTTGATTTTACAGGCTCTGGCCTTATCGGCTCGCTGATCTTCCTTTTTACCGACACGGATAAAATATTAGAAGCAGTCAGAGAAAACGCGGACAAAATCGAATGGAGCGTCAGCGATATCATAAAAAGCAAAAATAAAGCGACCGCCGTGATCGGATTTGACTACGACAACGGCTCTGTCATCGGTACTTTGGATATTGACATGATAAAGGACGGTAAGCAGTGGAAAATTTCGGACATTGACTATCCGGAATTTGAGCATTTTGAATGGTAAGTGTTTGACATTTTCGTGATTTTGAAGTATTATACTTATCCGAGCAGGCCGGACAGCCGCGGGCACAAGCCGAAAGGCTGTGCATGAGGAAAGTCCGGGCTTCACAGGGCAAGGATAACGGGTAACGCCCGCCGAAGGCAACTTCAGGAAAAGTGCAACAGAGATATACCGCCTTGTTTCTGTATTTTTCGGGGCAAGGTAAGGATGGAAAGGCGGAGATAAGCGCCCGCCCGACGGCATGGAAGTGTCCGTCGCTGTAAACTCTATCCGAAGCAACACCGTGGGAAAGCAGCGCTTTGCGCAAGGTTTGCCCGACCGCTTTCAGGAGGTGGCTTGAACGTACCGGCAACGGTGCGTCTAGATAGATGGCTGTCCACGACAGGACCCGGCTTACAGGCCTGCTCATTAACTAAACGAAAACCGCATGTTCGGCATAATGAACATGCGGCTTTTGATTTACAATCAGATAATGTCTGACAGATATTTTGCAAGATCGCCTACTGTATAGATTTCCTTGAGCTTTTCGTTATCAAGCTCAATGTCAAATTCTTCTTCGATCTGACCGATAAGGGAGATGATATCGAACGATGTCATTTTCAGATCCATTAAAAACTCTGTCTCAGGGGTGATGTCCTCTTTTTCGCAGTCAACATATTCCAAAAGAGATGTTCTGAGTTTTTCAAACATTTTATTCCTCCTGTTCATTATGCAGGCAAAATTGTCAGCTTCGTGATTTTTCCGTTTTCTGAAACGCCGCCGAGCATTACCCTGGCTGTTTTTACTTCCTCGCCGACCATAAATGTTATTTCGGCATTCTTCTCGTCCGTTACTTTTCCACCGGTAACGATATAAGTCCAAAATACGAATCGGTTGGAAAAATACATGTCGATTGCCGCTTTTCCTATGAGATGCGTTTCCATTGCGAAAATACCGGTCTGATTATAATCATCATACTTTGCCGTTTCGTCAAAAAGCTCTGCGATTTCCGATGCATTTTTGCTCAGCAGGCCGTTCAGATACTTCTGTAAAAGCTCCATTTCACGCCCTCCTTAATAAACATGCTCGGTGTTGATGGCCGCGTCACAGCCGCCGTCAACGAATATCATCGCGCCGTGTATTCCTCTTGCCTTATCGGAAATCAGGAAGTCAATGACATCAGCGACCTCTTCCGGCTCGAGCATCAGACTTTCTCCGTACTTTATCGGCATCGGAAGGGATTTAAGGGCTTCCATGGCTTCCTCGTTCATTCCGGCGACCATGCCCGTGTTCGTCGTTCCCGGTGCAACACAGTTGATGCGAACCCCCTGTGACCCCCAGAGCGCCGCATGACGGCGTACCCAAAGCGTCAGGCAATATTTTGCCGTGATATAAATGGCTGAGCCGAGGCCGAGATCAGAGCTGTCCAGCGAGGACATGACCGCTCTCACCTGCTGCTCGCTTCCGTCCTCCATGGCCATTTTGACAAAATCATGGATGGTATACCCTTCTGCAATCGAAAAGGAGGAAATGAGCACACACGCACCCTTCTTTTTTTTCAGAAGGTCAAAGCAGCCTTCCGCGACAGCGGCGGCACCGTAATAATTCAGCGACATCATAAGCGGAAAATTGCCGCATGAACCAGGAACGCCGGCGCAGCAGACAAGCCCGTCGATTCCGTCCGGAAATCTCTCATGAATAACGTCGATGGCGATTTTTCTTCCCTCGTCACAGGAAAGATCGGCGGCAAGGTCAGAATTTCTCATATCAATGTTGAACACATTGCCGCCCTGCGCTTCAAGAATATTCTTCAGCGCGGAGCCTATTCCTCCGGACGCACCGGTCACTATGTAATTTTTCATTTGTGTCAGCGCCTCCGATTAAAGGTTTACACCGTAATCCATGACGATAGACTGACCGGTCACCGGGGCTGACTCGTCTGAGGCGAGATAGATTATGAGATAGGCAACATGCTCAGGCTCGCAAACCATGGGATTTCTCTGAATATCCGCATGTTTCATGAGCTGATTGATAAGGTCCATATCGGGCATGACCTGTGCGCCGTTGTTCATCGGTGTGTTGATCGAGCCCGGGCAGATAGCGTTAACGCGGATATTGTCACTGTTCAGTCTGAGAGCTGCATGACGCGATGCCGCGATGATCGCGCCTTTGGAGGCAACATAAGCTGCGCCGCCGTTGCCTATGACACCCGCTACGGAGGCAACATTGACGATGGAGCCGCCGTTTTTCGCTGCAAGCATCGCTTTGGACGCTTCTCTCATGCAATAAAGCGTTCCCTTTGTGTTCGTGTCAAGAATTCTCTCAAGGTCTTCATCCTTGAATTTGTCGATTGACGGAAGTCCGTCCTCAAGAATGCCGGCGGCATTGACCATAACGTCGATTCTGCCGTATGTCTTTACGGCTTCGCTTACGAGATTTTTGACGGATTCCGGATCAGAAATATCCGTTGCCACGGCAAGAGCGCTTCCGCCCTTCTTTGTGATTTCTTCTGCAAGCACATTGATCGCCTCCGCTCTTCTGGCGGCAAGCACGACCGTTGCGCCTTCCTCCGCCATCATCGCTGCGGCTGTTTTACCGACACCGGAGCTTGCGCCCGTTACAACAATGATTTTGTTTTCCAACCGTTTCATAGAAAATTTACCTCCTTGTTGACGCAGGGTAGCTGTCAACGAAATATTCGGTGTATCAGGGAAGATACACCGAATATATTGTATATTAATATGTTTGATAAGTCAACATAAAAAGCATCGCAAAAGGCAGCACACGGTAGAAATCAATGGATGGACTGCGCCTTTTCCGTCCGTATTAATATGCGCTGTTATGCAGATTCGTACTTTTTCTGTGAAGTCTGACTGCCGCGAAAACAATTACCGCGCTCCACAAAGCAGCCCAAAGCTCACAAAGCCACAGCGGTACGACGGCGCGCTGATACAGGGCGGCGAAGAGATCGACGACCATGTGAAGGAGTACGGCAAGCGGAAGATATTTCTTTTTATCCTCCGCAGCTCCGTAAAACACGATGACCGTCAGACCGATATGCACGAACATCGCGATGATTCTCTCCAGGACACTGAAAGCTGCCGTTCCGAAGTCAAATGCAGCAGCGGCCTGAACAGACGGGAGCGCCGCGGCAGCCGTTTCCTCCGTGATATTCAGTGTTCTGAGCGCATTTTCCAAATTGCCGGATGAGAACAGCAGGGCGACAGCAAGATAAGTGATCATCGCAGGCAGAATAACGGCCAGTATCTCTATCCAGCCGTGACCGATTCCGTACAGGATCGCATTTTCGCATGTATGATCCTTTTTCAGAATAAACTTCAGTACGATATATCGTCCGCATTCCTCAAATACGCCTGCCATGATGACTCCGTAAAGCACATATGCAGCGGTATTTCCATTGATGAACCGGGAAACGGGATTGTCCGCAACGATGCAGACCAAATGTACCCCAAGCTCCAGCACGCGGGCAGATACGATAAAACCGAGAGCGCCTGCGAAAAGATACACGATTTTCGTCTGTTGTTTATGCTTTTTTCTCCAATAAGCATAAAAGATAACAGGAATCGCGATCATCAGAATGACTGTAAAGATCAGCGACGGAATGGCGCTTTTACCGATGACAATATTTTCAAACTCAGTCACTTCTCATCGCCTCCCCAGATCTCCACGCAGAAGCCTTTGTGACCGCATTCGGTACAGGTCAGCTTGCGGGCGGTAGGCGTATGATTTGCCCAAAAAGCTTCTGTAAAAGTTGGCTTGAATACCTCATGGCATTCCGGACAAATGTATTTTACATTTTTGAAATAGTATCTGCTGATGATCGTTCCCCACGCAGCGGCTACGATTACCCAAACGGCAAAAGGCCACCAAATGCCTTTGATGATCCAAAAAATGATAGAAAACCACTGCAATGCCGTAACCGGAATTCCGGTCAAGACCGTTGTCCAGCGGAGTTTCCTGAGTTTTTTCTTGCCTTGCATAATGACTGCTATGTCGCTGATGGATTCGAGAGAGAACTCCGTTTTGCTCTTCAGTCCGTTTTTCAGTTCACGTAATTTCCCCAGTTTTTCCTGTTTCTCGGAAATTTCATCCGAAAGTATATTCTCCTGCTGTTCAATCAAAAGAGATATCACTTTTTCGGGATGTTCCTCTTTCAATATCTGAGAAATTGCGTCGATCGGCAAATCAAGCTCGCGCAGGAAGCAGATGACCTTCATGCGCTTCAGATCATCTTCCGAGTAAAGTCTTCTTCCGCCTTCTGAAAGCTCACTGGGAATCAGAATACCTCTGGTATCGTAATACTGAACTGTTCTGACAGTGACGCCGCAGAGCTTTGCAAGCTCTCCCGTCGTATATTGTGACACAGCTTTCGCCTCCTTACGCTGTCGATCATAGACCATTACGCAGCGTAACAAGCAATACCTTACGCAAGGGGATTTTTTTAAATCGAGTCATCATTTTCGATCCATTCGTTTACATCGGTCACAGTATAATCATTTTCACCGACACGGCATACAACGGTTTTTATGCCCGCATTGATTATCATTCTGCGGCACATGGAGCACGGCGTCGTATCCGTTAAAAGCTCTCCCGTCTTGCTGTTGAAGCCCGCGAGATAGAGCGTTCCGCCTATCATATCGCGTCTTGCAGCGGAAATGATCGCGTTTGCCTCAGCATGAACGCTTCTGCACAGCTCATACCGCTCTCCGCTCGGTATATTCAGCTCTTCACGCTTACAGTGGTTCAAATCTATGCAGTTATGTCTTCCTCGCGGAGCGCCGTTGTAGCCTGTTGCGACGATCTCGTCATTGCGGACAATGATCGCGCCGTATTTCCGCCTGAGACATGTAGAGCGCTCCGTCACGGCAGTCGCTATATTGAGATAATATTCCGTCTTTTTTGTACGTTCCATAATGCCCTCCGAATAGTTTTTGTTTATATTAACATGTAATTTATGTATATTTCAACCTAATTCTTGAAAAACGGTTTGATTTTTGATAGAATCAGAGAAATCAATCATATGGAGGAATACAAATGCCACAGGGAAAAATCGCAATCGTAACAGGCGGTACAAGCGGGATAGGATATGCTATCTCTAAGCTTTTTGTCGAAACGGGAACGACCGTTATCGCCGCTTCTTCAAGGCAGTCCGCTGTTGATAAAACCATGCAGGAGCTCGGATGTGACGGCTTTGCCGCCGATTTGAGCAAAGCCGAGGATTGCCGCGCACTCGTTGACTATGTGCTTGACAAGTACGGCAGAGTTGACATTCTCATCAATAACGCCGGTATCCAGCACGTCTGCCCGATAGACGAATTTCCGGAGGATAAATGGGAATTCATGATCGACCTCATGCTGACTGCTCCGTTCAGACTCACAAAATACTGCTGGCCGTCCATGAAGGAAAACCACTGGGGTCGCGTCATCAACATCGGCTCCATTCAGGGGCTTGTCGCTTCCGCGTATAAATCCTGCTATGTTTCGGCAAAGCACGGTCTGAACGGTTTAACAATGGCGGCTGCGCTGGAAGGCGGAAAATACGGTATCACCGTGAACAGCATCTGCCCCGCTTACGTTGATACGCCTCTCGTACAGAATCAGATAGCTTCTCAGGCAAAGGTGCACAATATTTCTGAAGACGAGGTCGTTTCGGAAATCATGCTCACGAATTCGGCAATTAAAAGTCTGATCGACCCGATGGATATTGCCAAAGTCGCAAGATTTCTCTGCTCAGACGCGGCGGATATGATAACCGGCGCGTCACTTCCCGTTGACGGCGGCTGGACAGCAAACTGAGCTTAGGGTAATCAATGATTTAATACATATCCTGTGCACAGGAGCTTCTTCGGATTGCTTAGCAGTCAGTATCTACTTCAGTAAAAATAAACGCGGCAAAATTGCCGCGTTTATTTTTTGAGGCTATATTCGATCAGAGGTAGTAATCATCAATAATTGCATCCATATCGAGTTCATAACCACATCCCGGAGTATCAAACAGATGATATTTGCCGCCAACAGGAAGCATCTTGTCTTTCAGGTACACCTGAGAAGTAGGCGAAAGATTTACAAGGAATTCCTGTATCGGCATAAAGCCTCTGTTATATCCTGCCGCTATCTGGATTGACACAGGAAGACTTGCCGTATGGATAGCGACCATTTTGCTGTAACTCTCGATAAGGTGAATGATTTTTACACCCTCGGTAATACCGCTTGTCCATGTAATATCAGGCTGGAAAATCTGAGCTGCATTTCTGTCAAGGAAAGGTTTGTACATATTGCGCATATACAGATTTTCACCGCAGCTGATGTTGACAGGTGATTTTCTGCTGATCTCGGTGTAGCCTTCAAGATCGGTCGGCATAATAGGTTCTTCGATCCATTCAAGGTCAAGCTCTTCCATTCTTCTGGCAGCGCGGATCGTGAAATCAACATCCCAAGATGACCAGCAGTCAAGCATGATTTTGAAGTCAGGTCCGGCAGTCTCTCTGATTGTCTTTACAAGCTGATATGTATTCTCGATTCCCTTTTTACCCTCTTTCGGATTTGAATGAGGATACCATTTTGTTCCTGCAAAGCCCTCTTTTACAAGGCCGTCAATTACCTCTGCGACTTTATCAAGATCGTAATCATTTTTTACAGGGTCGTATGCACAGAAAATCGTATTCGCGTATGCCGGAAGCTCCGTCTGAACAGCACCTCCGAGCATCTGATAAAGAGGAAGACCGGCTTTTTTGCACTTGATATCCCAAATTGCGATATCTATAACGCCCATGGCGATTGCGTGGTTTGCAGCATAAGCATGCGGGTTTTTTCTGTACATGCGCTGCCAAATCAGCTCGTTGTTCATCGGATCCTGACCAATGAGCATCTCTGTATAATCCTGCTTGATAATAGGGATAATAAGATTTGAGTAAATAATCGGTCCGCAGCGTCCCACGACACCCTCATCGGTTTCAATCTCAATAAAAGCGCCTGTTGTAGTTCTTCTTGCGTTCGGATCGACGGCCTTCCCGCCTGCTACGTTGTCGATAACGGGTTTGCTGTCGACCATGTCAAGCGGAATGGATCTCATGTATGAAACACGGCTGGGGTCAAATTTGACACCGGTATCCGGTGCGTATGCTGTTAACATTCTGATTTTAACATCTGTAATTTTCATCGTAATCCTCCTTATGCAATATCGCTGAGAGATTTCTGTATGCTCTTCTGGTTCATATAGTCTATTACAAGTGCAATGATCAGCAGTACGCCTGAGGCGACTGTCTGCCAGTATGTGTCAAGGCCGATAACGCTGAGACCGATGTTAAACGCCGTAAGAAGCATAACACCGATAAAACCGTTAAGCATACCACCGGAGCCGCCGCCGAAAGCAATTCCGCCGAGACAGGATGCCGTGATAGCTGTAAGCTCTGTGCCGACAACCGAGCCTGGTGCTCCGACATGCATACGCGCTGCAAGAACAGCACCGGCAAAAGCCGAAAGCATGGAACAATTCATCATAAGAATGGTCGTGACTTTTGCACTGCTTACTCCTGCAAGTCTTGCTGCTTGACGGTTGCCGCCTATCATATAAATCTGTCTGCCGAATTTTGTTTTATTCAGAATAAAACCATAGATGATAAATAGGATCACAATATACACGAACGGCATCGGAATAAATCCGAACAGCTTAGAAAGGCCAAGCTTGTAGAACTTTTCGTTTGCGATTGCAACACCGACAGCGTTTGTCCACGCCATCGCAAGGCCCTTCCAGATGGAAGCGGTTGCCAGCGTTGCAAGAAACGGAGCAATGTTGCATTTATTGACAAGAAATGCGTTGAGAAGGCCGGCTGCAATACCGAAAGCAAGTGTGATAAGCAACGCCAGTACCCAAGGCATTCCCACATTGCATAACATACTTACGAGAACACCGCCCAAAGCTCCGACGCCGCCGGCTGAGAGGTCGGTATTACCGCTGATAAGGATACAGCCGATACCAACTGCCAATGTACCGGACAAGCTGCTTGTAACAAGGATGTTTTTGATGTTATCACCGGAGAGGTAATTGGGGTTGACTATGTCAAAGAAAACCACGACTACAACGATAACAAGAATCAACAACGCTGTTTTAGACTTTATTACTTTTTTGAAACCTGTATTCTTCATCGTGTACCTCCTTAACTGAGCATAGCCAGTGCAAGGACGCCCGCTTCAGTTGCATCTTCTCTTGCTACTTCACCGGTAATGTGTCCTTCGTGCATAACCATGATCCTGTCGCTGAGATTAAGTACTTCTGTCAGTTCGGAAGAAATAAAGATGACCGCTTTTCCTTCTTTTGCAAAGTCGCATACAAGCTGATATATCTCCGCTTTTGTACCAACGTCAATACCCTTTGTGGGCTCATCCAAGATAAGGATATCGGATGTAAGAAGTTCACTTGTCCAACGCCCGAGAATAACTTTCTGTTGGTTGCCGCCGGAGAGTGTAGAAACGTATGTATTGATGCTCGGAGCCTTAATGGAGTATTTCTCCATGGCCGTATCCGAAATCTTACGTTCGGCTGCCTTATCGAGAAAGATGCCTTTTTTTAATTTCTGCAGCACAGGCATCACTCATACCTTCAAGTTTGATGCAGTCCATATCCGCTTCTTTGATAAAACGCCCGGCGTTGTGAATCGCTTCTTCATTTGATTCCTGATATGACATATACGGCATGTCACCGACAATAAAAGTGTTCGGAGCACCTCTTCTGACAGCTTGAGAATGTCTGATCATATCATCCATTTCTACCGGAAATGTAGTCTGATACCCAAGTTCAACCATTCCAAGGGAATCACCGACAAGAATCATATCCATGCCGGCCCGCTCTTGATATTTTGCGGTCAAGTAATCATAGCATGTAAGGAAGGTGATTTTTTCTCCCTCACGTGCCATTCTTTTGAAATCAAGAATTGTTTTTTTCAAGATAATTCCTCCAAGTTAACATCTCAGTTTGTACGATATTATAGTACTTTATACCGTATTATCGTTTGTTGATATTTTATCATCACATTTTTGAATATTCAATATGGAATTGTTGACAAATTATCAAAAGCTGTCTTATCTATAATTCACATTGACAAAAATAGCCAATCCTAATAAAATAGTAGTGATAGTATCTAAAATTTGCTTTTTGCGGGTGTTTTCATGATAAAAGAAAATAAAGCAACAAATATTCAATCGATTTCTCGTGCCGCATCTATTCTGCGTCTGATCGCTGAATCCGGCGAAGCTCGTCTTACCGATATCAGTTCTTCTCTCGGGATCCATAAAAATACCGTGTCCGGACTTCTGAATACACTGCGTGCAGAGAATTTTGTTTTTCAGAATCCGAATACAAAGATGTATTCTCTCGGCTTCGAGATTTTAAGACTAAGTTCAAAAATCAACATCGGACTTTCGTCCGTTTGTATGCCGTATTTGTATAAACTTCGCGATGAGACCGGTGAGACCGTTAACCTTGCATCTTATGACTATGACGGAATTCTCTACATAGAAAAGCTGGAAAGTCCTCATTCGGTTCGTATCTGCACAAATGTCGGCATAAAGCTCCCCATGACATGCACGGCAATCGGCAAATCCATTCTCGCTTTTTTGGATCAGCCAGAATTTGACCGAATCGTTCACGATGCATCGTATCAGCCGTATACTCCGAATACGCTTTGTTCTGCCGAACAAATTCAGAAAGACATTGAAAAAATTCGCAAAACCGGTGTAGCTTATGATATGGAAGAGCTCGAAGTCGGTCTTATCTGTATTTCCGCTCCCCTTTTTGCAAAAGGCGGCAAGCCGATTGCCGGTATCAGCGTATCCGGCCCTGCTTTCCGCATGGATGAAGCGGCAAGAAAGACTTTCTCCGCACTGCTTATTGATTACGCCGGAAAAATCAACAAGGAATTGGAGGAAATTCCGGAAGAAAATCTTACTCCTTTTTCCAAATAAGTTACATTCTTACTGAAATTCAAGGCGCGATGCAAAATTCATCCTTTTGCATCGCGCCTTTTAAATGAAAATGCCCGCAAGTTTGCCGCATGCAGGACACTATACAAAAAATGTACGTTTTGTTCAAATTTCTCCTTAAAGGCTATCGCCGAGTTTTTGGGAACGTAAAAAACGCCTTTTGCCTTGGTAGACAAAAGACGTTTCTTTTATGCGATAATAACGCCAAACGGAACAGGGGCGCTTATTCTCAGTTAATAATCAGTTTCGATATCTCCGTTCCAGCCTTTCATATCATTGTACAGGTGATAGATAAGCGTACATGCATCATTATACCAGCACCAGCTTGTCTGAAGCACGCTGTCATGGCAGTCATCTCTTTTTGACGTGGTTTTGCACCAGTAGTGAATGTTTCCGGTTATAAACTGAGAGCCGTTTTCCAAGCT
This sequence comes from Candidatus Alloscillospira sp., assembly GCA_045600805.1. Taxonomy (GTDB): domain Bacteria; phylum Bacillota; class Clostridia; order Oscillospirales; family Oscillospiraceae; genus Alloscillospira. The sequence goes on from JAZRYQ010000257.1 coordinate 23,196, forward strand.
TACTGCACTTCCGCCGCCTACTTTCTTCAGTTCTTCCTCGTCCAAAGAATGAACTCCTATTGAATTCATGTACATTTTTTCCAGCTCATTAAGCTCTTCGTCTGAAAAGTCGTCTCTGTGGTTCTTGATATATTCGCCGGCGTCTTCCCATTTTTTCTGTTCTACTAATTGAGCAATTTCCTTTTTCATTTATATCTCCTCCTGATTATTTTTCAGCTTGTTTATCTGCATTTTGTTTCTCTCATTATATTCCAGAAACGGCCCGTCTGCAACTGTTTTGATTTTTTCCGCCCATCTTTCTGTAAAGAAGCTGCAGGTTTCTTCGTCTGTTTTGAGATAGTCATCCTCTTCATCTCCCACGGCAGTTGCTCTGCATCCGCCTGAACAGTCACCGAGGTACTCACAAGCTCTGCATTTTTGATTGTGCTCCGCTATATCTTTTATGGTTATGCCGCCTGCCCACGACAGATATGAATCATTGAATATATCTTTCAGGGACATATCTTTCAGATTCGGGAATTTTTTCCCCATCTCCGTGCCAGCCATTGACATACACGGCACTACCTGCCCATCCGGTCCTATGTAGCAGTTGACTCTGGTCATGGAACAGACATAGCAGTCGCCTATGGCTTCCGCTGTACAATCTCGGATAAATCCCATTCGGTAGCTTAGCGAGCCTCTGTTGTATTCAAAAAAACCGTCAAGCATTAAGTCGGTAGGCGCGTTGTCCTCAAAATATTTTGGGATATAGTCCAGATAAGCATTGCATAGCTCTTCTCTGCTGAGCAGATATTCCGGATATCTTTTCCATGCGCCCGCCGCTCTCACCGCATTCAGCTTGACCGACTGAACGCCGTTTTCGGCAAGCAGGCGGATGCTGTCGCGCATGGTGTGTACATTTCCCTTGTGCACACACATGGACACACTCATGGGATGATGGTATTTTCTGCACAGGCTGAATGCCATCAGCACATCCGTTTCCGCACCGTCAACATTTCTCAGCCAGTCATGCCATCCCTCTGTTCCGTCATAGCTGAACTGGAACGCACAACGGACGTTTCTCCGGTCAAGCTCCTGCATCAATTCCTCCGATACGAGCCGTCCGTTTGAATATATGGCGGATATTTTTATGCCGTGCTCCAACACGCAGTCAACTATTTCCAAAAAATCTGAACGCACCAAGGGCTCACCGCCGGTGATGTCAACCGTCTGTATCCCGCATTCCGCCATTTGTTCCACATAGTTTTTTAAATCATCCAAAGACGGCTGCGGGAATTTCGCGTCCGGCGCATCCATAAAGCAATGTCTGCATCTGTAATTGCAATGACCTGTAACCGACCAGTGTATGCTCCTGCGGTACTCCACATCATAATACTTATACGGTGAAAATCTTACCGTATCTTCCGTTCTTTCAAGGATACCCCTGTTCATAAGAAGCTTTATAAAAGCGTTTTCCGTGATATCGTGGAGTCCGTTGCATTCGGTCAGTTGACGGAATTCCTTTTTGTTAAGGAAAATATCTGCCCCGCCACTTACAGATCTCAATATGTATGGAAGCTTTCGATATCCTACAAGGTTCCAGTTTTCGCTGATGATAAGCTTCAAGCTGATTTAACACCTCCATTCCAAAATCAACATTTTTTTCATTTTATCACCTATTTGCTTAAAATTCAATATGATACGGTTCTTGGCGTGAATGGTAATTATTGGGGCACAGGTACTTTGACGCCAAATAAAGCAAATAGCCTAATCTGTCTGGCAGACAAATTAGGCTAACACTATGGTACGCCTGAAGGGACTCGAACCCCCGGTCTCACGGTTCGTAGCCGTGCACTCTATCCAACTGAGCTACAGGCGCATTTCTTAACAACAGATAGGATGATAGCACATCCCGTTTTAAAATGCAAGCTTTTTTATCAATTTTATTTAAAATTTTTCTTGATTAAAAAATCATGCTTTTCTCTTGACAAGCATGACTACTTGTGCAACAATAGCCAATAGAATTATTTAATTCGCTATATTGATTTTTGAATATATCGAAAGGTGTGTTATTCATGTACGACAACATTCTTGAGACAGTAATTAATACAATTGCCGAGCAGCTTGACATGGACCCATCGGAAATCATCGCCACAACGTCTTTGACGGGCGATCTCAAAATCGATTCGCTTGATTTTGTTGAAATATGTGTCGCTTTAGAGGATACATACGGTGTTGATTTTGATACGGAGGAGCTTGCAAAATCCATGGCAACTACAACGACAGTTGCAGACGTTGTTGACTATCTCATCAACATGGGCGCAACTGACTGATCTTTTATTCATGCTAACTCGGCAGACAGCTTAGGTTGTCTGCCTTTTTTATTGGAGGTGCTTTTATGCTTGAACTGAAGGATATAAACATCCGCCTGAAAAAAGATGACCGCAGTATCATCGAAAACTTTTCCTTTACTCTCATGCCCGGTGACAAAGCCGTTATCATCGGCGAAGAGGGCAACGGAAAATCGACGCTTTTAAAGCTCATATATGACTCCTCGCTGATTGCAGACTACTGCGAGTTTTCCGGTAGAATAATCACGAATGCACGCATGGCGTATCTGCCGCAGATGATGCCCGACGAGCTTTTTGACACAACCCTTGAAGAGTATTTCGGCGACACGGAATACTATTATCATTTTGACACGATAAACAAGCTCGGACTTGACGCTGATTTTCTGCTTTCGTCTCAAAAGCTCGGTACGCTGTCCGGCGGCGAAAAGGTGAAAGTTCAGCTTTGCCGCATGATGATAAGCGAACCGGATATTCTGCTGCTCGATGAGCCGACAAACGATCTTGACATTGAAACGCTCACTTGGCTTGAAGATTTCATCAGCGATTCAAAGCTCCCTGTGCTGTATATTTCCCACGATGAAACGCTGATCGAAAACACGGCGAATGTGATACTGCACATGGAGCAGCTTATCCGGAAAACCGTATGCCGCATGAGCGTGACGCACGCGGCATACAGGGACTATCTCAGCGCAAGACGCTCTGAATTTGACCATCAGGAACAGGTTGCCGAAAAGCAGCGCGCCGATTACGCAAAGCAAATGGAGCGCTGGCGGAAAATATATGAGCGCGTCAATCACGAGCAGAATGCCATATCGCGCTCAGACCCGTCCGGTGGCAGACTTTTAAAAAAGAAAATGCACGCAGTGCAATCTATGGGCAAGCGATTTGAGCGTGAAAAAGAAAACTTTGTTGAATTTCCGCAGGAGGAAGACGCGATCATTACAAAATTTGATGAAAGCATTTCGCTTCCGGCCGGAAAAACCGTGCTTGATTTAAAGCTTGACAAGCTTGTGTGCGATTCGCGGACCCTGTCGGAAAATATCGAGCTTACGGTGAACGGCGGAGAGATCGTCGGCATAACAGGCAGAAACGGTGCCGGCAAATCAACGCTGCTCAAATATATATGGGATCTGCTTTCTCAGCGGAGGGATATTACAGCTTCTTATATGCCGCAGAACTACGCCGATGTGCTTGAATACGACAAAACACCGATCGAACATCTCGCGGCGAGATTTGCAAAGGACGATATAACGCGCGCAAGGACATTTATGGGCAGTATGCGCTTTACGCATGAGGAAATGACGGGAAGGATAGGCGCACTTTCCGGCGGGCAGCGCGCAAAGATCCTGTTTCTTGACATGGTGTTAAAAGGCGCGGATGTACTTATCTTAGATGAGCCGACGAGAAATTTCAGTCCGCTTTCAGCGCCCGTCGTGCGCCGTGCCCTTTCGCAGTTCAGCGGGACGATCATCAGCATTTCGCATGACAGAAAATATCTGACCGAGGTGTGCGACACGGTGTATGAGCTTGATTCAACGGGACTTCACAAAATGTACTGACGCAAATGTGCATTTAACCAAAATAGATAAGAATCGACGGCAAAATTGACGGCAAAGTCATCTGACTTTGCCGTCGTTTTTTTCATTGCAATATAAATTTACGAGCAGATGAATCAGGTCAATGCGAACTGTGAATTATACAGTTTTGCATAAAATCCGTTTTCAGCCATCAGTTCATCATGATCTCCCTGCTC
>JAZRYQ010000258.1:0-3076 GCA_045600805.1 Candidatus Alloscillospira sp.
GGTGTTATGACGATGGTGCGAAACGGAAAGGTGGAAATATGAAAAGGATTCTCACATGCTTACTTGTATTAATAATGCTTTTATCATTATCAGCAGCAGTATTAGCGGAGGAAAGCGTCACTCCTTCTATGGCAATTGACACAAAAAATGTCTATCCCGGTATGAAAAGCTCCTTTGAAGACGGATACATCCCCGAAGTATCCGGCGGGAAAGTGAAAATCGTTCTGCCGATCATCAGTGATGCTTCATTCATAAATAAAGAAATAACCGTCACGCCCGATCTCGGCATGACGGCAAATTCTCCGTTCATATATGAAAACATTCAAAAGGCATTTAAGCTTGAAGAATACGAGATAAATGACGCAAATGTTCTGGCATATCTTGTCACATTTGAGCTGTCGCTTGCTTCGGGGCGCACAAACGGCGTATATCCCGTGACGATCAAGGCAGACGGCAAAACAGAGGACGGAGCCGATATTTCTCAAGCGTTCACTGTATATGTAACGATCTCCGATGGTAAGGATCCAAATGCCGTGCCTGTGGAAACAGTCATTCCGCAGCCGAAGCTCATCATCGATTCCTATAAGATAACATCTGGCGATATCGTTTCCGGCTCTGAGTTTGACCTTGTTGTTACGCTGAAAAACACGAGCGATAATTACAACATTTATAATCTGACAGCGACGGCAAAATGTGCAAGCCTTGAATTTACGAATCTGAACAACTCCGATGTGACATACATATCCAAGCTTGAATCCGGCAAGACGGTCGATATTCCGCTGAAGTATGCCGTTGACGCTTCGACCGCCGAGGGCAAATATGTGATCTCGTTCCAGTTTGAATACGAGAATTACAAAGCACAGGGCTATAATTCGTCTGCTGATGTAACAGTAAAGGTCAATCAGCCTTTGAAACTCGAACTCAATATGCCGCAGATCCCAAGCAGCATCACAGCAGGCGATACGATCCCGCTTTCCTTTCAGGTTTTGAATCTGAGCCGCGCTCTTGCGTATAACGTGCGCTGTGAAGTATCCGGCCTCGGGCTTTTCCCGTCCGGTACGGCGTTTATCGGCAACATGGACGGCGGCAGTGAGGGGAATGCCAAAGTGAACCTCTTTGCCGGCTCATTTTCCATGACGGACGGCTATGAGGGTGATACAGAATACGGCTCGACCGAGGGAAAAGTCTGCCTTAAATACGAAAACGCAGACGGTGTGGAATTTTCAGAGGATTATGAATTTTACACAACGATCCTTGAGCCTGTCATAAACGACATTCCGCAGATAAGCGAAGAAGAAATTGAAGCGGAAACGGCTTCACAATGGTGGGTTTCGATTCTGATTGCCGGTATCGCAGCACTTGCGGTGATTGCCGCGATCATCGTCGTTATCATCCGGAGAAAGAAATGAAACAAATCGGTAAAGGGTTAAAAACCATCGGGCAGCTCGGCTTTTCGGCTTTCATCTGCCTTACGGCATGCTTCTGGTTTTTTGAAAGTGCTTTTCTGCTCGGTGCGGAGCTGAAACATGAAAAATCCGAACCATGCACGATCACAGCGGCAGGCGATGCCGCCGATGCGGACTTATCGGGTGCAAACGGCGTGGAAAGCTATACTCCTGTCATCGTGCTGAACACAACGGTTTTTGTCGATGATAACCGATGCTCGCTTACGCTGTACGGCATCAATGACGGATTTATAGCGAAATTTACCGCCGGAACAATGCCGTCGATTTATCTCAACGAATATGCTTTACAGAGCTTTTGCAACGAAAAGGGCGCAAAAGTTCTTTCGAGTTCTGTAAATATTGCGTCAAACGATGTGTCTGTCTGTGACGTGCCGTGTAAAATCACAGATGTGATCGACGATGGAAAGCAATCCCCGTGCGGGTATGTTTCAATCAATGCCGCAAAGACACTTGTACTTGCCTCTGGCGAAATTCCGGCGTACTCGGAATTATGGGTAAAGCTTGAAAGCGCCGGCTTTGAAGAAGATGTCACTGATGCTTTGACCGGCTGTGGGCTGTCTGTTCAGTCCGACATTGCCAAATGGTCACGTTGGGATGATATACAGCAAAAAATCAAGCTGTACATCGTATGTGCGGCGGTACTCCTATTTGCATCCATATCGCTGATTTCGGCAAATACAAAGCTTGACAGAATAACAAACCGCGACGGTTCCGATCATTTTTTGATCCATGTTTCACGTATTACCGCATTTGTGATTCTTTCGCTCGTTGCGGTGGTACTGATCCACGCGATATTCGATCATTAAGTCAAGATTGGCTCAAATGGTGTTAGTTGCATACATGTTTTAACAAACCTTGGCGAGCATAGACTCTTTAATTCAGAAGCGTGGATATTATTTATGAATTAGAAATCTTGGTTAGATATATTTGATCCCACGAGTAATTCCGTGGGATTTTTCTATACTATAAAGATTTCCTATGGAAAGCGCTGTTTAAGAACCACTAAGGATCTAATCGTAAATAGTTAGATCCTATTTTGTTACTCTGAATCCGAAATAAACATTCAAGCGACAAGAGGTCAGATGATATCACCTTCCCATTCTATCTTATCGTTTTTCTTTTTTGATCTCTTGTCTCGATCTAAAAGGACTTTGATAGCACGTTCGTGAGATGCGGTAAGCGTTAAATCATACTTTGCGGCATATTTCCGCAGCTTTTCTTCCAGCTCACGGTCAATATAGAGGCTGTATTTTACCCCGTCTTTTTTAGCTCTTGGCATTTTTCTGCCTCCTTTTAAATTTATAATGTGCTATAATAAATACACTCTGAAAAGAGCAGAAAAACTGCTTGCAACGTGGCAGATTTGACGCTCTTTTTGTATCCGAAGGAGGCGATATTTATGCGGCACCGAAGTCTGAAATAAGGGAAATCTCATTATAAGGTTGACCGTCACTGCTACGAAAACAGGTCTTTCGATGATTATAGCAGATTTATTTGCGATAATCCCGGAGTTGCTACTGTGCAGATGGATTCCGTTATCGGAAGAAAAGGCGGAAAGGTGCTTTTGACAATGCTTTTTCCTACGTCGAATTTGTTACTTGCTTTTCTGC
>JAZRYQ010000259.1:0-4291 GCA_045600805.1 Candidatus Alloscillospira sp.
GTATCGTCGGAATTACGAACAATCCGTCGCTGTACAGTCCGTTTATTGACAAAGAAGCAAACAAAAAAAGACAGCTTGAGATCCTCGCGCAGATGTATGACCAGGAGTATCTCACGGAGGCTGAATACAACAGAGCGAAAAACGAAACGCTCGTATTTGATTACGGCGATTCTTCAAAAACCGATAAAGTGTACACATGGTTTGAGGAAGCCCTGCGAAAAGATGTTATTTCAGATCTTGCAGAGCTCAAAAACGTTTCCCAGGAAACAGCGGAGCTCATGCTTCTGACAGGCGGTTATAAGATTTACGCGACGGTGGATCAGGATATACAGGCGATCATCGACAGCGTGTATGAAAATACCGATAATATTGCCGATGTTTCCGGCTCAAGTCAGCAGGCGCAGTCCGCCATTGTCGTTGTAGATCCGTATACGGGCGATATCGTCGGCATGTCCGGCGGTGTCGGAGAGAAGACGGGCAATCTCTGGTGGAACAGAGCGACGATGTCGAGGCGTCAGCCCGGCTCGTCGATCAAGCCTATCGCGTCCTATGCTCCGGCAATCGAATATGGCATCGTTACACCGGATACAAAAATCGAAGACGGAAAAGACGTTGAGCTGAACGGAACAAGCTGGATGACGCTGAACTTTGACCATGAGTATCAGGGCGTTATCACGATAGCGGAGGCGCTGAAGCAGTCTATCAATACTGTCGCGGCGCAGCTTGTAGATAAGCTTTCTCCGGCGGTGTCGTTTGAATTTCTGCGGTCAAAAGCCGGAATTTCCACGCTTACGATCGAAGACCAGGACTATGCTCCGATGGCAGTCGGCGGAATGAGCTACGGTGTTACGGTGCGCGATATGGCGTCGGCGTATACAATGTTTGTAAATAACGGCATCCGCTCAAAGGGAAGAACATATTCCGCGATTTACGATAACGATGACAACCTTGTGTATGAAAACACAACGGAGCAGATAGTCGCGATTTCGGAAAAAACAGCGTATTGGATGACGAGAATGATGCAGGCATCGGCAAGCTACGGTACTGCCGGCGTTGCCAATCTTTCCAATATGCCGGTAGCCGGAAAAACAGGTACGACACAGGATAAGTTTGACCGTTGGTTTGTCGGCTTCACACCGTATTATGTCGCGGCGGTTTGGACGGGGTATGATAACCCGACGAGAATTTATCACAGCGGCAACCCGTCGGCAAACATGTGGAAGAAGGTCATGTCGCAGATTCATGAAAATCTTGAATACCGTGCGTTCAATGTCCCCGCTGATACGTATCTCACACCGATAAAGGGCGTTATACCGATCGATATCTATATCAGAGGCGTGGACGAAAAGGGCGAAGAGATTTATTATGAACAGGGTTACGAGGAAAAGAGCACCTGCGAAGGCAGAGAGATCGAAATCGAAGCGCCGGAAATCGAAGGTTATACGCTTGTTTCCCCGAAGAGCCCGCTCAAATATACAGTTGTCGATCCGGAAACGATCGGAGAAGACGGCATAAATATTATCGAGTTTACTTATAAAAACGATAATCCGGAGCCGGAAGATCCAATCGACCCGCTTGACCCGTTCGCTCCCGGCGGTGACGAAGGCGGAGAAAGCGGAGAAGAGGGCGGTGGAAGCATTTTTGACAATTTCCTCAATATATTCGGTTAAGTTTAAAAACGAAAGATCTGCATATACTTACCGTGAGGAGGAGTGTATGTGAAAAAATACGAGGTTTTTATCGAAAGGATAGAGCCGTGCAGCCGCGATGACAACACAAAACGGGAAATTGTCGAAACTGATTTGAGCCCGGAGGCGTTTTTGAAGAAAAACGCAAGATTTCCCGTTGTCGAAAAGCTCAAAACAAAATCCGGAGAGACGATAGTGACTACCGGAGACGGAAGCGGAAATATCATAAAATACAGATTTACCGTGTAAAAAAGTCGGGAAGCATTTGTAATTGCTTCCCGATATTCTGTTTTTCGTTGACTTTAGAACGGATAATGTGTAAAATAACCAAGGGTATAAAAAACAAATCAGGAGTGATAAAAAATGCTTACACCAAAAGAAAATTACCTGCGTGCCTTAAAAGGCGAGACACCGGAATGGATACCGAGCTATACATTCGGAAAAGCACCCGGCGATACCGTAGATCCGCCGAATGCGCTGCTTGAGCCGCCCCTCCTTATTCCGCACAGACTTGCCGGCGGCGGAAAAGACCCGTGGGGCGTAGAATATGTTCCGACATACGAAACAGGCTTTGCGCTTCTGCCGAAGCCGAATGATTTTATCCTCGATGACATCACAAAATGGCGCGATGTTATCAAAGCACCGGATCTTGACGGCATAGACTGGGAAAAAATGGCGAAAGACCATATAAAATCACAGGGCGTAAATCATGACCAGACGGCTATCGCGTTTGGACTGCATGTTGGTTATTTCCAGAATCTTATGGCGTTCATGGGCTTTACGGAAGGCCTTATGGCGATGTATGAGGAGCCTGAGGAGGTCGCCGCTCTGTTTGATTACATGTGCGATTTCTATTGCAGCGTAGCCGAAAAGGTCATCGACTATTATGAGCCCGATATCTTCACGATGATGGATGATACCGCTGCATGGGCAAATCCGTTTATTTCTCTTGACATGTATCAGGAGCTGCTTGTTCCGGTGTATGACCGTCAGGCAAAGTTCGGACGCGACAGAGGCTTGCCGATCACATTCCATAATTGCGGCAAATGCGAGATCTTCGTTGACGATATGGTAAAATTCGGCGTAACGGCATGGGACCCGGCACAGACCTGCAACGATTTGAAAGCGATCCGTGACAAGTACGGCAAAGACCTTGTCATCATGGGCGGCTGGGACGGAAGAGGAAGACTTCTTGAAGCAGACGTAACGGATGATGAAATCAGAGAATCCGTCAAGAAGTCAATAGATACCTATGCACCGTACGGCGGCTATGTATTCCTCGGTAACTTCCTCGGCTCTGTGGATGACATGGAGGTAAAGAGAAAGAATAAAGTGGTTCGCGACTTCCTCAAAGAATACGGCTGGCATTATTATGACAGATAACAAGTGAAAAAATAATTGATAGGAGATGATTTGTTCATGACATACAACATGAAAATTGCAGGCGTTAACCGTGACCTGCCGGTATGCAAGCTGAATGATGACCTTGCAATAGGCGCTTTCGTTATTTTCGGTGATGTTGAGCTCACCTGCGCGTGCGCAAAGGCACTTCTTGAAAAAGCTCCCGAATTTGATTACATGATCGCACCGGAAGCCAAGGCGATACCGCTCATTTTTGAAATGGCACGCCAGAGCGGCAGAAACGATTATCTGCTTGTGCGCAAGAACAAAAAAGCATATATGGAGAGCGTTTTTGAAGTTGAAGTCAAGTCAATTACAACGGCGAATGTCCAGAAGCTTTATATGGACGGCGCAGATGCGGCGAAAATGAAAGGAAAAAGAGTGCTGATACTGGATGATGTTATTTCGACAGGTGAAAGCCTCAGAGCTGTTGAAACGCTTGTAGAAAAAGCAGGTGGTATTGTCGCTGCGCGTATGGCGATTCTTGCAGAAGGTGACGCGATCGGCCGCGATGATATCATCTATCTTGAGCCGCTGCCGCTGTTCAATACCGACGGCACACCGAAAGCATAAACGGATCGTGATAAAAAATACCGGCTGATGAAAATGCGGCGGGTGGATAAGGTAGTATTTTTGATTCTACAGAAAATCAGATATGCGCGATATCGACAAATCGGGATTTGCAGAGGTAATACAATGAGAGCATTTACATATTTCTTTGGGATTTTTACCTGCTTGTTTGGCATCGTATGTGCAATATTTGAATTGCCAATGATTTATCGCATTATCGTGGCTTTATTCGTTGCGGTCTCAGTTTATCTCGTTTTGAAGTACAGCAAATGCCCACAGTGCAATGAATATGGTGTTAATTTTAATCCATTTTCAAAAGAGTTTGGATTTTGTAAGAAATGCCATCATAAAGAACAATAATATCTACAAATCCCGGTATGTATAATTCAAATGCGGATACTGAAAATACTGACAATATGGAAACGAGAAAGCAGAATCGATTAAAAGAATATGATTACTCGAAAAACGGGTATTATTTCATAACGATTTGCACGGCAGAAAAAAGCAAACTATTATGCGATATATCCGTAGGGGCGAACTGTGTTCGCCCGAAAACGGCTCTGTCTGAAATCGGAAAGCTTGTTGATGAAAATATCGGCCGGTTAAACGGTATTTACGAAAACGTGCGGGTC
>JAZRYQ010000260.1:0-8092 GCA_045600805.1 Candidatus Alloscillospira sp.
CTTGATTTTAACATAATTAAAAGTGTGTGCGAGGTAATCAAAAAGTGTGTTGACGCAGGCATACAGGTCGGCGTCGTTGTCGGCGGCGGTAATTTCTGGCGTGGCTTAAAGGACGGCAACGGAAAGATGGAACGCACAAGGGCGGATTATATGGGTATGATGGCAACGGTCATGAACTGTCTTGCCGTAGCCGATGTCATGGAGCAGGTCGGACTGGAAGCGAGAGTGCAGACGGCTATCGAAATGCGCCAGGTCGCCGAGGTGTATACAAGACCTACCGCCGTTGCGCATCTGGAAGCGGGGAAAGTGGTCATATTCGGCTGCGGAACGGGCTGCCCGTTCTTCTCGACGGATACGGGCGCTGTGCTGAAAGCGGCAGAGATCGGCGCTGACATGATACTGCTTGCAAAGAACATTGACGGCGTATATTCGGCAGATCCGAAAACACACCCAGAAGCTGTGAAATATGAAAGCATTACATACGATGAGGTCATGGCGCAGCATCTCGCCGTGATGGATATGACGGCGACGAGCCTTGCAATGGACAATCATATTCCCGTTACCGTGTTTGCTCTCAAGGACCCCGAGAATATTTACCGGGTCGTGATGGGCGAGCATATCGGAACGGACGTAAGATAATCATTTTTGAATATTTAAAGGAGGATTTACCATGTACGACGAATATACGAGAAAGATGGCAAAGACAATTGAAGTTTTAAAGACGCAGTTTGCTACCGTAAGAGCCGGCAGAGCAAATGCCGGTGTTCTCGACCAGATCTCGGTCGAATATTACGGAACCGATACGCCGATAAACCAGATAGCATCAATTGCAACTCCCGACCCGAGAACTCTTACGATTCAGCCGTGGGATGCTTCCTGCTTAAAGCTTATCGAAAAAGCGATCCAGGCGTCAGACCTCGGTATCAATCCCCAGAACGACGGCAAGATAATCCGCCTCGTTTTCCCGCAGCTCACGGAAGAACGCAGAAAAGACCTTGCAAAACAGGTCAAAAAATACGGTGAGGACGCAAAGGTCGCCGTCCGCAATATCCGCCGTGACGCAATGGATGATTTCAAGGCGCAGAAGAAAAAATCAGAGCTCACGGAGGACGATGTAAAAATCGCCGAAAAAGATATGCAGAAGCTGACGGATGATTACATCAAAAAAGTTGACGAAGCGGTAGCCGACAAGGAAAAGGAGCTTTACGCTATCTGATATGGGCATTTTTAAACCATCCAATACAACGGCGGGGAAACCGGATATGAGTCGGCTTCCCCGCCATATCGCCGTCATTATGGACGGCAACGGAAGATGGGCAAAACGCCGCGGACTTCCGAGAAGCGCAGGACACGCCGCAGGAGCCGAGGTGTTCCGAAAAATCGCAACGTACTGTAAAAATATCGGCATCGAGTATTTCACGGTATATGCTTTTTCGACCGAAAACTGGAAACGCTCGGCAGATGAGGTCAGCGCGATCATGAAGCTGCTTGCACAGTTTTTGAATGAAGCCCTGCGCGATATGGAAATAAACAAAGTCAAAGTGAAATTTCTCGGTGACCTGACGCCGCTGTCAGACGAACTTCGTGCACTCATTGCGAAAACGGAGAAAATATCGGAAAAATACGATGGCGCGCAGGTGAATCTATGCGTGAATTACGGCGGACGCGACGAGCTTGTGAAAGCCGTGAACAAGCTGCTTTCGGAGGGAAAAACGGAGATAACCGAGGAGGATATTTCACGGAATATATATTCGGCGGGCATTCCCGAGCCGGAGCTTATCATACGCCCCGGCGGAGAATACAGACTGTCGAATTTCCTGATGTGGCAGTCGGCGTATTCCGAGCTTTATTTTACGGATACGCTTTGGCCGGATTTTACGACCGATGATATTGACGCGGCGATACGTGAATATCAGCATCGTGACAGACGCTTCGGCGGCGCTGAGGCGTGAATGAATTTCAAATGGAGATTAGATATGAAAACAAGGATCGTGGTTGCGGCAATCGCCGTTCCTATACTGTTTGTAATAATGTTTTTCTTAAAGCCGGTGTTTTTAGCCGTGCTGACGGCACTGCTGTGCGCGATAGCGTCGTTTGAATTTCTGGGCGCTGTTATGCCGGCGTGCAGTACACGCATGAGAATATATTCCGCCGTCTGCGCGCTCGCTGTTCCGCTCGCGGAGCTTTCGGAAAGCTCCGGAATGCTCATTCGCGGAATAGCAGCTTTATATCTTATCGTGCTGTTTATCGAAGCGATTTGTTCTTATCGGAAGGAAGAACCAATAGGATTTGAGTGTATAGCTTATTGCATATTCTCGGGGCTCCTGTACCCGGGGATGCTTTCGTCACTTGTCACGCTCAAATGTCTCCCCGAGGGAAGACTGTACGTGCTTTTGCCGATCGTCGTAACTTTCTGCTGTGACAGCGGGGCGTATTTTGTCGGTATGTTCATCGGCAAGCGTAAAATAATGCCGCATGTAAGCCCGAATAAATCGCTCGAAGGCTTTATCGGCGGCATTGTCGCGGGCGTTCTCTGTATGATGATTTACGGCGGTATCGTTCAGCTTGCATCAAAAACCGTGGATGTCAATATGCTGAGCATCGTGCTGTGCGGAATTTTCGGCAGCATTGCCGTTGAAGTCGGAGACCTTGCGTTTTCCGTTATCAAGCGTCAGCACAACATCAAGGATTACGGTAAGCTCATCCCCGGTCACGGCGGCGTGCTTGACAGATTTGACAGTATGGCATTTTCGGCACCGCTTATCTGCGGGATCATAATGCTGCTGCCCGCATTTAATATTCTGTAAGCCATGGAATATTTACCGATTTCCGTGCTCGGCTCAACGGGCTCAATAGGCACACAGACGCTTGATGTGTGCGATAAGCTGAATATCCCCGTGTCTGCGATCGCGTTCGGGAAAAACGCAAAGCTTGCCGAGACACAGGCGCGGCGTTTTAAACCGCGTATCGCGGCGGCGCAGGACGAGAACGCGGCAAACGACCTCAAAGTAAGACTTGCCGACACGGATATCACCGTGCTTTCCGGCCCATACGGCGTGATCGAGGCCGCCATGGAGGAAAGTGCCTCAACAGTCGTCACCGCGATGGTCGGAACGGCAGGACTGCTTCCGACGCTTGCGGCGATCAGCCGCGGGAAACGGATCGCGCTTGCCAATAAGGAAACGCTTGTCTGCGCGGGCAAGCTCGTTATGGCGGCAGCGCGTGACTGCGGCGCCGAGATCATACCCGTCGATTCTGAGCATTCCGCGATATTCCAGAGCATGGATAACAAAAACGGCGTTCGCCCCGTGAAAATTCTTTTAACGGCGTCGGGCGGCCCGTTTTTCGGAAAGACATATGACGAGATAAAAAATATGCCGCCGGAAACAGCGCTTCGCCACCCGAACTGGTCGATGGGCGCCAAGGTGACGATTGATTCGGCGACCATGATGAACAAGGGCCTTGAATTTATCGAGGCAATGCACCTGTTTTCCATGCCGCCGGAGGCGATAGAAATACTTGTGCACAGACAGAGCATCGTGCATTCGGCGGTCGAGTTTGCCGACGGCTCGGTAATAGCGCAGATGGGCGTTCCGGATATGCGCATACCGATCCAATATGCGCTTTCCTATCCCGAACGGGCGCCGGCACCGTGCAGTACGCTTTCCCTGTCGGATATCGGTACGCTTACATTTGCAAGGCCGGATCTCGATGCGTTCCGATGCCTTGCGCTTGCCATGGAGTGCGCAAAGCGCGGCGGAGCGTTTCCTGCCGTGATGAATGCGGCAAACGAAATAGCCGTCGGCCTTTACCTTGCAGGAAAAATCAGCTTCGGAGGAATTTATGAATCCGTAAGACTGTGCGTGGAAACAATAAAGGGAAAAGACGAGCCGGAGCTTTCGGATATTCTCGAATACGATGCCGCGGCGCGTGAATTCGTTAAAAATAATTATATAGTTTAATTGGAGCGCAAATGTATATTATAATCGCAATTATCGCATTCGGAGTTCTGATCGCCGTGCACGAGCTCGGACATTTTCTCGTTGCCAAGGCGTGCGGCGTAAAAGTGAACGAGTATTCCATAGGCATGGGCCCTGCAATCGTAAAACGACAGCGCGGGGAGACGCTTTACGCGTTGAGAATTCTCCCGATAGGAGGCTATTGCGCTATGGAGGGCGAGGACGATAAGTCTGATGACCCGAGAGCGTTTACAAATCAGAACAGAATAAAGAAGTTCTTGATTCTCGCCGCCGGCGCTTTCATGAATCTGCTGCTCGGTTTTATCATCATTCTGATTGTGTTCTCCGGCTCAAAATCATTTGTCACAAATTATATTGACCACACGGCGGACGGTTTTCCCGAGGGCGGGATCGAAGACGGAGATACGATATATTCCATAAACGGAATGAGAGTTTTTTATTCGCTGGATTTTACGACGGCAATGTCAAGAGCCGGCGAGTATGTCGATATGGTCGTGCTGAGAAACGGCGAAAAGGTGCATCTTGACCATTACCGACTTGTCCCGGCCGAATACACCGAGGACGGAGAGACGCTTGTGCGCTATGGACTTACGTTCACGGCGGTAAAAGCGACGGCGCTTGAAAAATTCAAATACAGCTGCTATATGTCCTATAATTTTGTCCGCCTTACATGGATGGGACTGGAAGACCTTGTGACGGGAGCTGTCGGGATTAAAGATATGTCCGGCCCTGTCGGTATAGTCACGATGATGAATGACGTCGGAAAATCCTCTGAAACCGCAAAGGACGGACTTCTGAACGTGTTTTATATGTGCTCGCTTATAGCCATAAACCTTGCAGTCATGAATCTCCTGCCGCTTCCGGCGCTTGACGGCGGAAGGATATTCTGCCTTTTTGTGACATGGGTGATCGAAAAGCTTGTCCGTCATAAGCTTGACCCGAAGTACGAGGGATATGTTCACACGGCGGGGATGGTGCTTCTTTTGATGCTCATGGCGGTGATTCTTGTCAGTGATGTGGTGAAAATAATCAATGCGTAAACAAATTAAGGTCGGAAATGTGCTGATCGGCGGAAATGCGCCGGTGTCGGTACAGTCCATGACAAATACAAAAACAGAAAATATCGACGATACGTTGGCGCAGATAAAACGTCTTGAAGACGCGGGATGCGATATCGTGCGTCTTGCCGTGCCGACGATGGAAGCGGCATGCGCGCTTGAAAAAATCAAAAGCGGGACAAATCTCCCGATCGTAGCGGATATTCATTTTGACTGGCGCCTTGCCGTTGCCGCGGCAGAGCGCGGAGCGGATAAGATCCGCATAAATCCCGGCAATATCGGCGGAGAAGAGAAAGTGAACGCCGTTGTCGAAGCGTGCAGAGAAAGAAATCTTCCGATACGCATCGGTGTAAACGGCGGAAGTCTTGAAAAACCGATTCTCGCAAAATACGGAAAGCCGACGCCGGAGGCGATGCTCGAATCTGCTATGGGGCATGTGAAGCTGCTCAACCGATTTGATTTTGACGATATCTGTATATCCGTGAAAGCATCGGACGTACCGCTTACCGTTGCCGCGTATAAGCTTTTGTCACAGGAAACAGAGTATCCGCTTCATCTCGGTGTAACCGAAGCGGGAACGGAATACGGCGGGCTCATAAAATCCTCCGTCGGGATAGGCTCGCTTCTGCTTGCGGGGATCGGCGATACGATAAGAGTTTCGCTCACGGCGGAGCCAGAACGCGAGGTCAAAGCCGGTATCGCGATATTAAAAGCAGCGGGATTAAGACACGACGGCGTGACCTTCATTTCCTGCCCGACCTGCGGAAGAACAAGAATAAATCTCATAGAGACCGCGCACACGGTCGAAGCACGTCTTGAAGGCTGCAAGCGTGATATAACGGTCGCCGTTATGGGCTGCGCTGTAAACGGTCCGGGAGAAGCGTCGCGTGCTGATTACGGTATCGCAGGCGGTGACGGCGAGGGCGTACTTTTCAAAAAAGGAAAAGTAATCAAAAAAGTGCCGATGAGCTTACTCGTTGACGAGCTTATGGCAATGATCGCGGCGGATGACGCCGAATAAACCAGGATCCGGGCGGCGAAGGACAGCATCTTTCGCCGCATTTCAGATAAATTCAGAGAGGATTGTTAAAAATTGAGCGCCAATTCAGTATTGCTGTTTGATATGTTCCCGTTCTGCATGGACGGCGCCGTGCTCGAATCGTTTCTTGACGAGGCGCGTGTGCTTTCAGCGACCGTGGATAAGAAAAGCAGAAAAATGAAACTCAAAATTTTCCTGAAAGCGCAGGTCGCGCCTGTGCAGATCACGATGCTCGAAAACAGAATAGCCGACGAATTTGAGCTTGCGTCTGTTGAGATCACGCCTGTTTATCCGGCCATAAAGCGCGACGATAAGAACGAGGCACGCGACGGTGTTGCCATTCTCGGCAAAGCACCGAAGAAAATCGAGCTTACGCAAATGCGGGATATTGTACTCGACCTCGGAAGAATAGCCGTAAGAGGAGAAATTTTCGATGTTCAGACGCGTGAGATCCCGAAGAGCAAGGCATGGGTGATCAGCTTTGATATGACGGACAATACGGGGTCTCTGCACGTTTCAAAATTCATGAAAGATGAAAATGCGGGGGAAATTGCGGCAAAAGTGAAGCCCGGCATGTATGTCACAGTCGGCGGAACGCTCGGTATATCGAGATATGAGCCGGATATCACGCTTGATCCGCAGTATATTATCACGGCGAAAAAAGAACAGCGCATGGACGCCGCGCCGGAAAAGCGTGTCGAGCTTCATTTACATACAAAAATGTCTGCCATGGACGCACTGACCGATACTGCCGAGGTCATAAAACGCGCCATCTCCTGGGGACATCCTGCCATTGCGATAACAGACCACGGCGTCGTTCAGTCCTTCCCGGATGCGATGAAGGCCGCGGGAGACAAAATAAAAGTCCTGTACGGTGTGGAAGGCTATTATATCAATGATATTGATGATAAGCTTGCCGTATACGGTGCACTTTCCGGCTCGCTTGACAATGAAACGGTCGTATTTGATATAGAAACGACGGGACTTTCCGCAGAAGATGACAGAATAACCGAAATCGGCGCCGTGATTTTAAAAAACGGAAAGGAAACAGACAGATTTCAGACGTTTGTAAATCCTGAAATGCACATCCCGCTGAACATCACGCAGCTGACGGGTATTTCCGATGACGATGTAAAGGACGCTCCGACGCAGGAGCAGGCCGTGCGCGCATTTCTGGATTTTGCCGGCTCAAGACCGATCGCTGCCCATAACGCAAGCTTTGATATAGGCTTTATTTATGAAGCCGCCCTGCGATACGGGATAGAATACACGCCGTCTTATATCGACACGCTTGCGCTGTCGCGCGCGCTTCTGCCTGATTTGAAAAGCCATCGGCTGAATATCGTTGCGGATTTTCTCGGACTTCCGGAATTTTCCCACCACAGAGCGTCTGATGATGCCGTGACGGCGGGGCTGATCCTCGCCAAAATGGCGGAGAAGCTCAAAGCCGCGGGTGTAAACGATTTGTCAGAAATTAATGCGTACATGACGGCACTTTCCAAGGAATCGGCGCTTTCCCGCCGATTCAAGCCGAAGCATATCATTATACTTGTAAAAAACCAGACGGGTATTAAGAATCTTTACAGGATCATTACGAAAAGCCATCTTGAATTTTTCAAGCGCTATCCGATCATACCGAAAAGTCTGCTTTGCGAGTACCGGGAAGGACTTATTATCGGTTCTGCCTGTGAAGCGGGAGAGATTTTCGGGCTTATTACAGACCACAGAAGCCGTCTTGAGCTGCGCAGACTTGCGGAATTTTACGATTATCTTGAAATACAGCCGATCTGCAACAACCGATTCATGCTCGACGGCGAAAACCCGAGAGCAAAGGATGAAGAGGAGCTTCGCGAGTTTAACAGAAAAGTCGTAAGACTCGGTGAAGAAATGGGGAAACCCGTCGCCGCAACGTGCGATGTGCATTTTCTTGACCCGGAGGACGAAATTTTCCGTCATGTGCTGCTCACTGCCAAGGGCTTTGACGACGGAGACAAGGAGCTTCCAATCTATTTCAG
>JAZRYQ010000261.1:0-4608 GCA_045600805.1 Candidatus Alloscillospira sp.
GATTGAATCTGTACTGAATCAGACCTACCCTAATATTGAATATACTATTATGGACGGCTGCTCGTCTGATGGTACGGTCGCATTGGCTCATTCCTATGATAAGGCATTTGGGGAAAAAAACATACCGTATCGGATTGTGTCCGAACCGGATAATGGAATGTATGATGCGATCAATAAGGCGGTTGATTTATCTCACGGCGTAATCGTGGGCAATGTGAACAGCGACGACTATTATGAACTGGATGCAGTTGAAATCGTTGTCGAAGAGTTTCTGAAGAAGCCATTCGATATGATTTACGGGGATCTCCGTATTATCAAACCTACGGGAACCATGATCAAAAAAGCAAAGATGAAAAAATTCGCTTCGACGCGTTATTGGAATCATCCCACCACATTTATTACGAAGGAAACCTATTCGAAGGAGCATTATAAATGCGAAACGATGTATGACGACTGTGATCTGATGCTTCGGCTGAGAAAGAAGAATTGTCGGATCAGGATTGTCAACAGAGTATTATCAAATTTCACTTTCGGTGGCATGAGTACCAAGAAGAACTGGAAGGAAACCTGCCGCAGAATCAAAATCCGTACTTCGGTGTATAAAAACAACGGGTACGGCGTGATATACTGGATTGATGGCTGGCTAATCGAAACCGCGAAGTTTATTTTGGGATGAAAACGATGGGAGTTATATCTGTACTGATCAATAAATTCCGCGCTTTGTTCAATCCTCGCGTCAAGCTGTCGGCGCTGGTTAATTGCAGCACGAACGATAAAACAGCCGCGTTGAAGGAACACGTGCGCATTCATTATTCCTCGATGGGACGCTATTCCTATGTGAGCCGGGACTCCAGCCTGTATCATGCCGACGTCGGGCAGTTCTGTTCGATCGCCGGGCGGGTCAGCATCGGACTTCCCGAACACGATATGGCGTATGTTTCCACCTCGCCGGTCTTTATGCGCGGTTCCAACTATATGAAGGCGCATTTTGCCGAAAACGAACCGCCGGAGCAGGAGAGGGTTCGGGTCGGAAACGACGTATGGATCGGGTCAGGCGCGAAGATTCTCAGCGGCGTCACGATCGGAAACGGTGCTGTGATCGCGGCGGGAGCAGTCGTCACAAAGGATGTGCCGCCCTACGCAATCGTCGGCGGCGTTCCGGCAAAACTGATCCGGTATCGTTTTGACGAGGAAATACGGAATGGGCTTGAAAAATTGGCATGGTGGGACTGGTCTGAGGAAAAACTGCGGGAAAACCGGGAACTGTTTTCCCATCATATAGAAGACATAGAAGACGGAGAAAAGTTCAATGAATATCTTGCTGATGACTCGATGCATGGTGCATCCGGACAATGACGAAAAGGGAGCTACCAATGTTGTGTTTTTCCTTGCCTGCGAATGGGTAAAACAGGGACACCGGGTGGTAATGATTCACAACAGCAATAATTTTCCATTTATTTATTATAAAGTACCGCGTAAGCTGGCATTGTGAGTTGCAGGAGATGGTATTATAGATACCCACGCCTATCCGCCGCTGGAGCGGGAGGAAGACGGGGTGCAGATCCTTCGTCTGCCCATGCTGAAGCTGATCCCGCACGGTTCCTATTTTTCCTCTCAGTATAAGAAACAGTGTGATCTGATCGAAGAACATCTGAAAAAGCTGGATTTTGTTCCGGACGTTGTGACCGGACACTGGCCGGAGCCGCAGCTTGAACTCGTGAAAACGCTCGGCGAACGTTATCATGCCAAAACGGCGCTGGTAGTCCACGGTGAGCTTTCCGAGAAATTCGCGGCGAAAAAGAAAGCGGAGCTTCTCGGTCTGAACCGGCTCTTTTTCCGTTCGGTACCGGTCCTTGAAAAAATGCTCGCCAAATACGACTTCCTGACGGCGGAACACTGCCGCGTCTGCTATTCGGGTATCCCGGACGACTTCATTCTCAATACGAGAGAACGTTCCGACTGGAAAAAGGACGGAAAGCTCCGCGTTGCTTTTGTCGGACGTCTCGTCGCCTACAAGCGGGTCGACGTTATTCTGGAAGCGCTTTCCAAAGCGTTCGACACGCCCTCGTGGGTATTCGACATCATCGGAGACGGCCCCGAATCCGAAAATCTCAAAAAGAAAGCCGCCGAACTCGGGATTTCCGGGCAGGTGGATTTTGTCGGCCGTATTCCGCGCGAAGAGGTGATCGAGCGGATGCAGAACACCGACTGCTTTGCGATGGTCAGCGAAAACGAAGTGTTCGGACTGGTCTATCTGGAAGCGATGGCAGCCGGCTGTCTTACGATCGCTTCGAAAAACGGCGGCGTGGACGGGATCATCCGAAACGGAGAAAACGGTTTCCTCAGCGCGCAGGGCGATGCGGACGAGCTTTCCGTTCGTCTGCGCGAGATCGCCGGTCTGCCGGCGGAACGTATTGCCGAGCTGCGTAAAAACGCGCGGCAGACGGTCCATGATTTCAGCGACAGCAAGGTCGCGGAAAAATATCTGAACGACATCATCAGCTGATTCGGAAGGGAACGCTATGGCTGAGTTTTTGATGATGATGCTGCTGTTCCTGAAACCGGTATTCAGCATCATTCTGTCGATTTTCGGCATTGACGTGGAGTCAGGTCAGATGGGTATCCTGTATGCAGTGGTCGGGATAGTCACCTATCTTTATCTTGCATATGTTTATCTGAAAAACCTGCGGAGATTCAATAAGTATTCATTCTGGTACATATTATTCTGCATTTTCATGTTATTGGGGATCGCGCTGACTGTTTTCCGCTATGGAGGAATGAACGGAAATCTGCGCGGCTCGTTCCTCAGCTTCGGCTCGGCTGCGATCCCGTCTTTCCTGCTGGCGGTCGAGGTACGGAGGCGGAACCGTCTGGATAATCTCGGGAAGATCGTACCGATCTTTGTTCTGGTGCTGAGTATCGTCAGCCTGATCTCGCTTTTCTTCGGTACGGTCGCGCTGACGGGACTTGCGCGCAATACCAACAATATCGGTTATCAGAACGGTTCCTATTACATGGCGTATGCGTTCGGACTCAACCTGTATTATCTGAAATGCGGCGGCAGCATGGAACGGTACGCATGGCTTGATCGGATCAGACCTGTTTTCTATGTGCTTGCCGTTTTGCAGTTTGCCGGTGTATTTCTGTTTGGCGGGCGCGGCGGAATGGTTCTTCTGATGATATTGAGTCTGTATTATCTGCTGACCCGTCAGCGCGGAAGAAGCCTGACCAAAAAGCATTTTGTGACGATCGTCGGTATTGTACTGATCGCTGCGGGCATTTTCATTGTGTTCCGCAATGCTTCGGTCAACCTTGTCGGATTTAACCGTATCCTGTCCTTCCTGTCGAATATGCGCGACAGCAACCGCTTTGAGCTGTACAGGATGGCACTTGATTCCTTCATGGAATCTCCGATTATCGGCAGCGGATTCGGTTCGGTGTTCTATACGGTCGGTTTTTATTCACACAATCTGTTTACAGACTTTCTGTGCGAGACCGGAGCTGTCGGGACGCTGCTGCTGATCGCCGTGCTTGCGCTTTCGGTGCGGAATCTGCATGGGTTAAATCAAAAAGATCCGTTGAATCGCTTTGGTACGGTCATTTTCATTTTCGGTTTTACCATGGTCATGTTCAGCGGTTATTATCTGTCCAGTCAGATGATCTGGTTCGCCGTCGGTTTTGCGCTGCCGGATCTTTATGCAATAGGAGAAAAGCATGAAAGTCCTGTTCATTGATAAATCCATGAGCGGTCATCGCAGAAACTATGCTTCGGCGTTGATTCGCGCTGCCGGGGATTCGTGCGGATTGATTTCATCGGAAGAAACCTGCGATCTGACGCCGAACTACTGGTCTGTCAAAAAAAAAGGAAGAAGTCTGAGTCAGTATCGTGCCTATCTGAAGCAGATCGCCGGAATTGCCGAGGATTTTAAGCCGGATATCATTCATTTCCTTTATGGTGATGATTTTTATCGTTATTTCGGGATATTTTTGGGGTTATTCAGACAATACAAAACCGTTGTCACCTTCCATTGGATGCGCGAAGGGTTCATAAAGCAGCTCAGCACCCGGATGATCTGCCGGAAATTTTCACGTGCGGTTGTTCATTCCTCCTATATTGAACAGTATTTTCGTTCTATCGGTGTCAAAAATACGGTGCACATTGAATATCCTGTTTTTCAAATATCCAAAGTGGAAGAACCGAAAGCTTACTGGAATATCACCGATTCTGTACCGGTTATTGCCTGTATCGGGAATACCCGGCGCGATAAAGGACTCGACATCCTGCTGCAGGCATTGAAAAACGTGGATTCCTCCCGGTATCATCTTCTGATCGCCGGAAAGCCAGATACCTATGACGAAGCTTATATCGATTCCTATACAAAGGGAATGTCGGTCATCAAATGTCTGCATTTTCTGTCGGATGAGGAATTGAATTACGCGCTCGGTGCTGCCGACATCATTTGTCTGCCCTATCGGAGATTGTTCGGTGGTGCAAGCGGACCGCTCGGCGAAGGCGTATGGATGTCGAAATGCATCGTCGGTCCGAGCCATGGCAATCTCGGAAATGTCATTTCAAAGAATCACCTCGGCTATACTTTTGAAACCGAG
>JAZRYQ010000262.1:0-3524 GCA_045600805.1 Candidatus Alloscillospira sp.
CCGCAAGCGTCGGGAAAGCCTTGAACAGCGCAGGCGTGATTTTGTTCACGCGCTCGTCGGTGCACTGTGCGGCGAGCCGCACGGAAAAAAGAAGCTCATAGTCCTTTTCATAGCATAAGGAACACATCGCGTCCGGATATTCTGCTTCCAGCAGAGAAACTATTTTTTCGGCATATTCTTTGTCGTTCATATTCTGTCTCCCACGGTTTTTTCTTATCATATCACAGATATGCCGTATTGAAAAGCGCAATCATTTGGTTTATAATATGGAAAATGATAAGAGGTGATGATATGTACAGACCGCTTGCAGACGAAATAAGACCTGACAGCCTTGATGATGTAGTAGGGCAGGAGCATATTCTCGGGAAAAACGGGATGCTTCGCCGCATAATCGAGAGCGGAAAAATACCGAATATGATATTTTACGGCCCGTCCGGCTGTGGAAAAACAACGGTCGCAAATATCATCGCCAAAATGTCCGGAAGGGCGCTACATAAATTAAATGCCCCGACCGCGGGTGTTGCCGATATCAAAAATATCCTGTCGGACGTTGACACGATCATGGCACCGAACGGTATACTGCTTTATCTCGACGAAATACAGTATTTCAATAAAAAACAGCAGCAGTCACTTCTTGAATTCATGGAAAACGGAAAAATCACGCTGATCGCCGCGACGACCGAGAACCCGTATTTTTACGTTTACAACGCCGTGCTGTCACGCAGTACGATATTTGAATTCAAGGCACTCACGGCAGAGACCGTGCAGCCCGCAATAAAACGCGGATTTGACAAGCTTTGCGAGCGTGAAAATATCGCCGCGGAGGTAGAAAGCGGCGTTATCGAATACATTTCGCAGGGCTGCGGCGGTGACGTGAGAAAAGGTCTCAATGCAGTTGAGCTGCTCATGTCCGCCGGCATTCCGGAAAACGGAACCGTAAAAATCACGCTCGACGATGCTAAATGCGTGTCGCAGAAAAGCGCGATGCGCTATGACAGGGCGGGCGATGAGCATTATGACATAATTTCCGCGCTGCAAAAATCCATACGCGGCTCGGACCCCGATGCGGCGATACATTATCTTGCAAGATTGGTCGAAGCAGGTGACCTGATCTCGCCGTGCAGAAGACTTCTTGTGATTGCCGCGGAGGATATCGGGCTTGCCTATCCGCAGGCGATACCGATCGTCAAGGCGTGTGTTGACAGTGCGACGCAGCTCGGTTATCCGGAAGCTGCGATACCGCTTGCCGATGCCGTGATACTGCTTGCGACAGCCCCGAAATCCAATTCCGGCTGTATGGCACTGAACGCGGCGCTCGCTGATATAAAAGCAGGCAAATCCGGCTCCATCCCGCGCGAATTGCAGAATAAACACGCCGATTCCGCGGGACTTGAACGCGAACAGGGGTATAAATACCCGCATGATTACCCAAATCACTATGTTGAACAGCAGTACCTTCCCGATGTTATCAAAAATGCCGAATATTATAAATACGGCGAGAACAAAACGGAACAGACTGCGAAAAAATACTGGGATTTGATAAAGGGACGGTCTTGACCATGGATATACATGTCGGCGATATACTGACAATGAAGAAAAAACACCCGTGCGGCAATTCCGACTGGCTTGTGCTTCGCATCGGCGCGGATTTTAAAATGCGGTGCGTTTGCTGCGGACATGAGATCATGAGCCCACGCAGCAAAATCGAAAAAAGCATTAAAGCCATTCTTCGTGACGGGGAAAAAGTTCCACCGGAGAATCCGCAAAGATCATAGGCGTTCTGCCGGAAAGACAGTAAAATTTCACGCGCTCGCAAAAGCTCCTTTGCGTGTCAAACAAAACATCGCCCGCTCGCAGACAGCGGTGAACGGCGTCAAACGTCACATGACTTGTGCGTATGTCCGATCTTTTGCCGAACGGAGATATAACGGGAAAATCCGGGCTTCCGGCGATCATCGCGTTTTGTATGTGCTGCGATACTGCATAGCGCAGGGGAGCACCGCAGAGAATTACAAAGTCGCTTTTCATATGCTGCAAAATGACTCCCGCGACCGCGGCGGACGGTGTGCCGCGTATGTATTTTGAAATATACACAGCCGGGATCGCCCCGTCTGCGTCAGAGATTTTCCGTATTCTGCACCCGCGCGTAACGGCAAAGCAAAGACGTGCTTTATCGTATTCAAAAGGAAGCGCAGGGAAACGGTCTTTTGTTATCACGATCGGTTTTTTCAAAAATATCACCGCATTTTACATGTTTCGGAGTTGATTATGAAGCTTACACCCGATTATTCTTTTCATGATATAACGGACATTCCGCCGGATTTTTTCAAAAAAAACGGACTTGATTTCATTATGCTCGATGTAGACAATACAATAGCACCGTACAGGCAAAACGAGCCGAAGCGAAAAATCACGGAGTGGATAAACAGCGTTCGCGCCTTAGGAACACAGCTTTATATAGTGTCCAACAGCAAACGTCCGGGACGAGTGGAAGCGTTTGCAGAGCAGCTCGGGCTTGAATACATAAAAGCCGCAAAAAAGCCGGACCCGCGTGTTCCCAGAGAACTTCTGAAATCAAAAAACATCCCGCCGGAGCGCTCCGCGCTCATCGGAGACCAGATATACACCGATGTGTGGTGCGCCAATTTTACGGGCTGTACGTCCATCGTCCTGTATCCGATCAAATTCACAAATCCTTTCCTCGCTCTGCGGTATTTTGCAGAGCTGCCGTTCAGGATTTTCTGTAAGAATAAATCAAAAAGGAGTCTGAAAAATGAATAACATAGCAAAAATCCAAAGCTCGCTTTCAAAAGCAAAGGTTGACGCTTTTATGATCACGAGCGAAGTAAACAGAATGTACGCGACAGGCTTTGACGCAACAGACGGTCTCTGCTTTGTTACCGCGGATAAGGCGTGGTTTTTTACCGATTCAAGATACATCGAAGCGGCGGAAAATACGATAAAAAATGCCGAAATACGTGAAACGAGCGCCTCCTATCCGTATAGTCGCGCAGTTGCCGACCTCATCGCGGAAAACAAGGTCGAATGTCTCGGTTTTGAGGAGGCAACGATGAATGTCGCCGATTATCTTGTCTGGAGTGATAAGCTTTCTGTGAAGCTCATCCCGTCACAGAAAATTTTTACCGATCTGCGCATGGTGAAAAGCCGCGAAGAGCTTGACGATATGATAAAGGCGCAGCGCATTGCGGAAAAATCCTTCAATGAAATACTGCCGCTCATTTCCACGGATATTACGGAAAAAGAGCTTGCCGCGGAGCTTATGTACCGATTCCTCAAAAACGGAGCACAGGATAAATCATTTGATTCGATCATCGTGTCCGGCACTCACTCGAGTATGCCGCACGGCGTGCCGACGGATTCAAAAATCACAAAGGGATTTCTGACGCTTGATTTCGGCGTTAAATATAACGGTTGGTGCTCCGATACAACGAGAACTGTCTGCGTCGGAAAACCGACGGACGAAATGCGCAGGGTATATGACATTGTGCTGAGAGCGCAGCTTG
>JAZRYQ010000263.1:0-7505 GCA_045600805.1 Candidatus Alloscillospira sp.
CCGCCGATCCAGGGCTATGCGGCGTTATATATTCTTGATAATTACGATACGTCCGCATTGACGAAAGAGGAATACGCTAAATTATACGCCGCGCTTTCCAAGTATACAAACTGGTGGTTTACGCACCATGATCATTCCAACACGGGATATCCCTCCTACTATCATCCCGATGAGTCGGGCTATGACGAGTCAAGCACTTTCAATATGGGCTTGCCTATCATTTCCGCTGACCTTATGGCGTATACGGTATTTAACTGCGAAGCGTGCTCAAGACTTGCGGGACTTCTGGGCGATAGCGAAAACGAGAAAATGTGGCTTGCAAAGGCGCAGAAGGTCCTTGATTATCTGGTAAACGAGCTGTGGGACGGCGAGCAGTTCCTTGCCTATCTGCCCGGAAAGAAGGAGTTTTACAAGTGCGGCTCCATCACCCAGCTTCAGCCGATCATGCTCGGCGCAAGACTGCCCGAGGAAATCAGAACGGTACTCCGAAACAGACTGATGGATCCGGAGCAATTCCTGACAGATTACGGAACGTCAACGGAAAATCTTACAAGTGAAAAGCTTGTTATGCGTTCGTTTACAAAAGGCGCGGTCGTGGCGCCGACGCAGTTTTTCGTTATCAACGGACTTTACGATGCCGGCTTTAAAGACGAGGCGCAGAGCCTGTGCTACCGCTATCTGAATGCGCTGCTTCATCAGGGACTTTCCCTTGGAATTCATCCTTACAGAGTTGAGCCTGTTCTCGGAAATGAGATCCAGCCTCTGCAGGGCGCTATGTCGGTCACATGGCCGTTTACCTCATGGGTGTCGTCGATCTTCATCGGACTTGCCGAAAGAATCATTTAAAACAAAATAAATTTTATTTTAGGAGTGATATTATGTTATTAAAGGACAGACCAAGAGGACAGTACGGCATATCACAGTATAAACCGCCATTTTGCTTTGAGCTTGCCGGCAAAAGCTTTGAAATCGCGATGGATGACGGTTCGGATTATTATCTGAACATCATCGACAAGGACACACTGGAATGGCATATCGGTGAAGCAGAGGCAAAAAAAGAAAAGTATACCTGCCTCAAAGCGGATGACACGACCTATTTGCTGACGTATGAAATTACCGAAGCTGTTCAGAAGGAAAACCATACCTTCATCATTGATTTGGAAAATATGCTTGTTACAAGACTTATTGTAAGAAACGGGGACAACAAGAGATATCCGTTTATCAACAACACGTATTTCGAGTTCGGCGCGATCCGCAAGGAAGACGGAACATTGGAGTTCAAGCGTCATTCCTTTACAGATGATATGGTCGGCACCTGTGTACAGTGGAATTACGGTGCATTCTCAACCGTTCACGCATACTATTGCACCAATTTCTACCGAATTACCTATCCGAGAGACGGCTCAGCCGATCAGAGAACGATCGAGGCTATGAACGCGATGGTCAATCAGCTCCCGTCGCCCGATGAGCCCGCCCAGTATATCCGCATCAAGGAAAATATGTATCTTCTGAATATTACGGAGATGAACATGGAAAAGGTACTCGGCGAGAAGGGCGGCTTCCGCTGTGACGCTATGTGCTTCCTGCAGAATTATGACAGAATGTATCAGGTCGGCAGAGCATTCGGTCAGACAACACATGACGGTGTTTCTTCTGATTTGAGAATGACCTTCGGCGCTTACGGAAAATTCACGGAGCTTCCCGATGATTTCGTTTATTCTCCGAATCCGTTTATTGTGTGAAAGTAAAAAACAGTATTTGCGGATGGCTTCTTCCCGAAATAAAGGGAAGAAGTCATTTTATATATAAAAAACCGTCTGCATAAAAGCAGACGGTTCAGACTGTAAACAAAGTTTCACAGAGCTCCTCCGCGAAGCGGAGGAATGAAACCGGATCTGTTTTTGAGGCAGTTTTGCCGCCGCAAAAACACCCTGAGGCAAGCGCAGCTTGCCTTTGCTTAGGT
The DNA here is from genome assembly GCA_045600805.1 of Candidatus Alloscillospira sp. Lineage (GTDB taxonomy): Bacteria > Bacillota > Clostridia > Oscillospirales > Oscillospiraceae > Alloscillospira. Next base: position 1,964 of record JAZRYQ010000263.1, read on the forward strand.
CAAAGAGGGCCAAGCCCGATGCGATGGAGCGCGAGTTTTTTCGTCGGCAAAGTCGGGCGGACTTTGCCGACGATATAAAATAGAAAATATCAACGCCATTTGTCGATGGATGTGCTGCGAGGATAATACAGAGCCCAGCTTTGAATCGTATTGCTGCCCTGCGCAGTTTCGGCTGAAAGCGATATAAAGGTCATTTTATATCGTTTACGACGCGCTCAGGTGTTTTCCCCTCCATGACGGAAGCGATATCCTCCCAGATCATGGCATAGCCGCGACGGAAGCTGGAGGCGGTAATGCCGCCGATATGCGGGCTGAAAAGGATACGTCGGGCAGCCTGCTCCGGCAAATGCAGCAGCGGGTGATCCGGCTGAACGGGCTCGTGACTGAGTGTGTCAAGTCCTGCACCGGCAAGCTTTCCGGAAATCAGAGCATCGGCCAAAGCATCGTCATCGACAAGCTCACCTCTTGCAGTGTTGATAAGGAACGCGCCCGGCTTCATTTTACCGAAGAAATCAGCGTTGACCGTCCCTTGTGTGTCACCGTTTACCGGCAAATGGAGGCTGACGATGTCGCTGCACGCCAAAAGCTCATCCAGCGCACTCCACCGCACGCCGAAGAAGCGCTCTTCCTCTTCGGTCAGACGGTTCGGCTTATAGCAAGTGATATCACGCACACCGTACGCTTTCAAAAGGCGTGCGGTTTCTTTTGCGATGTCGCCGAAGCCGATCAGACCGACCCGGCAATCGGCAAGCTCACGCAGACTGCCGTCTGCCATATATCCCATTTTGGCGGAGATCTGCCTGCCCTCACGGACAGCGCGGTCATTCACCGCGACATTCCGCAAAAGTCCGACCATGAGAAGCAGCGCCTGTTCTGCAACAGCTGCGGCATTCATTCCCTTGCAGTTGCAGACATAAATGCCTTTTTCGGCGGCAGCGGCGGTATCAATGGCGTTGAACGCAACGCCCTCCGAATGAATCAGCTTCAGGTTGGACATACCGGCCATCAAACTTGCGCTGACCGGAGAAATGGCATCCGCCACAATGAAATCTGCGTCACCTGCCAGTGACAGATATGTTTCCTCCGGTAAACCGGACTCCATATCAACGCGGTCAAGCTGATATAAGAGCGCATCCGGTGCAGAATAGTGTTCCATATTGCCTGTTTTCCCGATGTGCAGTACTTTCATTTGTATAGATCCTTTCTGTTGCATGGTTGTTTGTAAGTATATTATACAGGATTCTGTTCGGAATACAAGTCATTACGACAAATCATAACCGCCGGAAACACAAAGCCGGCGTCGGAATGGTCATGTTGACTACTTCGGCGCCGGATCTCTGAATTTACGCTTTTTCGAGCTTTGTGACGGTGAAGCTGTAGTTTTTCGCGGCATGAAGTCCGTTTTTCAGCTCCGGGGCATACTTTTCAAAAAAGTTGTCCTGATTGAGAGTGAAACGGAGCTTCTGCTCGTCACCGAGTTGGATGTCACCGCATATAAACGGAACCTTCTTCGGGGCAAGCCCAAACGTCTTGTCGTAATAAGCGATGCCGTCAAAGAAAACATTGTTCTCATCGCTGACTACAAGATGTACCTGTTCACCGTATTCAAAGCCGCAGATTTCTCGGAAATCCCTGTGGTAGAGATTCACACGCAAGCAGCCGTAGGAGGGCTCCATATCGAAAAATCCTGCGCGGGCATAGCCGGGACGTACCACGGTCTCGACCGATGTGAGCGGTTCGATCGTGATTTCGTCCGTCGGGTATGCAGGGCCGACCTGCTCGTAGGTTATCACGCCGGCTGCGAGGCGGCCTGCCGTGTAGGCATATACGTCGCGGCCGTGATAAATATGGCAGTTTTCACTGCCGGGGAGACGGTTTATGCTTTCGTCAATGCTGCGCACCTCAACGATGTGGCTTGCAAGCATTGTCAGCGTGCCGTTATCCGGTGTGACGACGTAGCTGCCGTTATCGAGCTTTGCAACACAGGAGCGTCGTTTTGTACCGACACCGGGGTCAACGACCGAGACAAATATGGTTCCTGACGGCCATATCCCCGTGACCTGTGTCAGACTTGCGGATGCGGCGATGACATTGAAGGGTTCAATATAGTGGTCAAAATCATATACGGATACTTCGGCATCGATGTTCTTGATCACGCCGGTCATAACACCGCCGCCGCCGTTGCCGAAGTCTGTTTGTAAAACAACTGTGGGTTTCATAGGATTTTCCTCCGCTTTAGGTGATTGGATTCCAGAACCGGCTTCCGTTTGACACATTGAACCAGATTACAAACGCCATCATGGCAATACCAAGCGCGAAGGCAATGTAATCTGCCGCACCAAACGGGCGGGACATGATCCATGTGCGTTTTTTCTGTGTACCGAACTTTCTCAGCTCCATCGCGTTTGTGATGATGTCGATACGATCAACACTGCCGAGAATCAGCGGCAGGACGAGCAGCGCGGCGGCCTTGACGCGCTTGAGCAGACTTGCCTTGCCGGACATCTCTATGCCGCGCGCCTGCTGCGATTTGGAAATATCCATAAAGTCCGATACCGTGTCGGGGATATAACGCAGAGCAAGCGCGAAAGCGTAACTGAAGCTGTACGGAATGCCGATGCGGTTCATAGACGCCGCAAGCTCACTCGGCTTCGTGGCGCCGATGAAAACCAAAATGATCGGGATACTGCTGAGGTATTTCAGAATAACATTTGACTGATACAGAAGCTGCTCTTTCGTGAGAGTAAACTTACCGAAAAATGTACAGAGCACATGACGCGAGCCGTAGAGCTCACAGCCGTGTTCCGGTGAGAAAAAGTATATCAGAATCGTATTCAGGCATACAAATCCGGCGAGAAAGATGACAAGTCCCTTCTGGTCGGAGAGCCTGAGCTTTGAGATATTGAAAAGAACGATGCCCAAAACCGTCATCACAATGAGAAACGGCGTGTGAAAGGTGATCATCGTCGAGCATATCCACATCAGCAGACAAAACAGTTTTGCTGCGCCGTTCATTCTGTGGATACAGGAAGGACGGACAATATAGTTGAGAAGCTTTGTCATGCGCGTGTCCTCCTGTCACAGTCGATGAAGTGACGCACAAAGTCGGATGGATCGTCGATACCGCACAGCAGAGCAAGATGGTAGAGAGATGTCTCTTTGAGCGATGCGCGGCTTGTGATATCCGGGTCTGTGAGCACCTCGGCGGAGGTCTTGTCGCATATGATGTGTCCGTCACAGAAAACGACGGAGCGCTCGGCGTATTCAAGCATCAGATGCATATCGTGGGTGATAAGAATGATCGTGATCCCGCGGCTGTTGAGACTGCGGAGAAACTCCATGATCTCCGTATAGTGGCGGAAATCCTGTCCGGCTGTCGGCTCGTCGAGAATGAGGATCTCCGGGTCCAGCACGAGGATAGAGGCAATCGTCACGCGCTTTTTCTGACCATATGACAGTGCGGAAACAGGCCAGTTGCGGAACTCATAAAGACCGCAGATCTTCAGCGTGTCCATTACCTTTTGGCGTATTTCTTCCTCGGGAACACCGCGCAGCTTCAGCCCGAGCGCGACCTCGTCAAAGATCATTGTCTTTGAAATCATTTTATTTGGATTCTGCATCACATAGCCGACTTTATCGGCACATTCCTTTATGCTGAGTGCTGTCAGATCCTCGCCTGCGAGGAGCATAGAGCCGGAATTGATTTTCTCGAAGCGGCAAATGGCTTTGGCAAGTGTGGATTTTCCGGCGCCATTGCGTCCTACGATCGCCATCAGCTCGCCGCGGTGAAGGTCAAAGTCAACCCCCTTGAGTGTGGGCGGATTGTCGTCATAGGCAAACGTCACATTTCGGAGAGAAAGGATCGTATCCTCCTTTTTTTCGGGCAAAATCGTCGGCATACTGTGATACCATGTGCGCACCTTTGCTCTGTCATTCTCAGAAAGGTGCATTGTGCCGATGTGCTGCGGGCATTTCTCCTCGGTGATCTCCACTCCGGCGTATTTCAGCGCAGTGATATAAAGCGGTTCGCGGATGCCGCCGTCGATAAGCCTGCTTGAAGAGAGCAGACTTGCGGGAGAGCCGTCAAATACGATGCGGCCTTCATTCATGAGCACGACGCGGTCTATGTCAATATGGAGCACGTCCTCCAGACGGTGTTCTATGATAACGACTGCCGCACCTGTTTCTCTGGAAACGCGGTCAATAAGCTCCATGGCTGTTTTGCCGGTAGCGGGGTCGAGATTTGCCAGCGGCTCGTCAAACACCATCAGGTCAACGTCATCCACCATGACACCGGCAATGGCAGTGCGCTGCTTCTGACCGCCGGAAAGGTCTGTCGGCGCATAATAAAGGCGGCCGGAAATATCAACGATCTCAGCAGCTTTCTTTACTCGCTCGACGATCTCTTCTTTTACAACGTTTTCGTTTTCCAGAGCAAAAGCAATGTCCTCCAGGACAGTCATGCCGATAAACTGGGCATCACTGTCCTGAAGAACCGTTCCGACGATATTGGAGAGTTTGGAAATGCTTTGCTCCTTCGTTTCCTTGCCGTTGACTTTCAGAGACCCTTTCATTTCGCCCTTATAGGAGAACGGTATTAAGCCGTTAATACAGTTCACTATAGTGGATTTTCCACATCCGGATGGACCTGCGATCAGGACCTTTTCACCCTTGTGAACGGTGAGATTGATGTCATGGAGGGTGGGGTCTTTCTGCGACAGGTATTGGAATGAAAAATCACGAAACTCGATTACAGTCTCATTGGCGTTCAAACGTCAATCCTCCTTAGAGAGGGAGCCCTTCTTTGCTTTGGAGGCAGCATATGCCTTGCAGAGAATGCTGCCGACGATGACGGAGGAAATGATAGCACTCAGACCGACGAACAGACCCTGAATGAATACGAGGTTTGCAGGCTCCTGATATACGAGAATGTCGCCCAAAGGAGCAATGAGACCCCAGCACAGCAGCGCGCTGATGACGGAGACGATGCAGAAGCGGAGAAGCTCTTTCTTGCCGAAGCTGCCCTGATCCAGCTCGATCTTCTTGCAGCCGAGACCGACAAACAGACCGAACAGACCTGTCACAACGACCCATGTCCACCAAACGCCCCAACCGGCTGTAAGGTCAACGATCAGATTGCCGAGGAAACCGCCGAGGAAACCGACAATGGGCCCGAACAGGACCGAGAAGAATGCAACGACAGCGGCATAAACGCTGAGGGTGGTATCAGGAAACGGGGTGGGGATCGCTACAAAGCGGAGCAGAACAAAAACGAGCGCAGCTTCGATAGCAGTTGCAACAACAGATTTAACACCAAATTTTTTCATAGCTATTTCTCTCTTTCATATGTATTTTGGTTTCTGATGGATGCGATAATTTAAGTATACAAGATTATACCGCAATGTCAACCGAAAGCCCGCAAAATCATGAAAATTAAACAGATTTGCGGAAATGACCGCCGCAGCTTCGGCTCTCTTGGGCTGTTCATTCTGTAATAATTTCTTGCTAAGAATGCAGGCGGCTCGACGGCTTGTTAATTGCT
>JAZRYQ010000264.1:0-2058 GCA_045600805.1 Candidatus Alloscillospira sp.
CCGCAATAAGGAAACGGATGCCGTATCCGTTCTCGCGGCCATCGCCGGAGAGAAGATAAGCTTTATTGCCACCTGCGGCAAGGGCGCTGTCGAAAAGGGAGTCAAGGCCGGAGAGATTATCAAGAATATCACAAAGATAGCCGGCGGTTCCGGCGGGGGCAAGCCCGACGTTGCGATGGGCGGCGGTAAGGACGTCTTGAAGGCGGATGACGCGCTTGCGGCTGTCGATGACATCGTGAGCGGAATGATAAAGTGAGGCATGGATATGTCTGATTGTCTTTTTTGTAAAATAGCCGCAGGCGAGATCCCGTCTTCGTGCGTATACTCCGACGACCTCGTCTATGCGTTCAACGACATTGACCCGCAGGCTCCGAAGCACTTCCTTGTCATTCCGAGGGAGCACATCAGGTCCTGCGCCGCGATTACGGCGGAGAACTCGTCGATAGTCGCTCATATTTTCGAGGTAATAGCCGGGCTTGCCTCCGAGATGGGCTTTGAAGACGGATTCCGCGTCGTATCCAACTGCGGAAGGTCAGCCGGGCAAAGCGTAGAGCATCTTCATTTCCATGTGCTCTCCGGCCGTGATATGACATGGCCTCCGGGCTGATAAAACATTAACAGAAAGGTGGGGCCGCCGTGCGAAAAGGTGCAATCTTTGCATTCTCGTTCTCGGCGGCCGCGCTTTTGAGCGGAATACTCGGTGCCGGAAATATAATATGGCTTGCTGTGCCGTTTTTCGTTTTGTCCTGCGTGTTCGCATTATCTGAGGCAAAGCGGCAGACCGTTCTTTTTATCGTGCTTTCAGCCGCATCCGCTGCTCTTTTATGGTGCTTCGTGTTTGATACATGGGTACTTGCCCCGGTCAGATATTATGACGGGCATAACCGCGAGATCGAGGCGCGCGTAGTCGATTACGCATCGGACTATAAATACGGGAAAAGCGTGCAGGTCAGAGTAGACGGTATTCTCGCACAGATGTACGTCAAGCTGGACGATGCTTCTGAATTTGATCCGATTCCTGGTGACATTTTGTGTACGACGGCGGATTGCCGCTCAACGGAGGACGGGAAATTTTCGCATACCGTCGCCGCAAAGGGCGTGCATCTGTTTATTTATGCCGACGGCGTACCGGAGACCGTGTCACAGGATCCGAATAGCCTGCTGTATCTTCCGAGGCGGATAGGCGGAAGCGTTAAGAACAAAATCGCGGAAATATTCCCGCAGGATGCGGCGGCTTTCATGCAGGCGATTTTGACGGGAGACAGGACAGCGCTGTATAAGGACGAGTATTTCAGCTCGATGCTCACTGTGTCGGGAATAAACCACATAGTTGCAGTATCCGGTATGCACGTATCTTTCCTTGTGGGATTCATGATGCTGTTTTTCGGGAAGCGAAAAAAGCTTTCTCTGCTGGCGGCTCCCGTGATAGTTATGTTCATGGCGATGGTCGGATTCACGCCAAGCGTTACACGCGCGGGAATAATGCAGCTTCTGCTGCTGTTTTCGCCGTTCCTGATGCGTGAATATGACTCCGTGACCTCGCTCGGGCTGTCGCTTTTCGTCATACTTGCAGTAAACCCGCGCGCGATTTTCAGTCCGGGGCTTCAAATGTCATACGGAGCAGTAGCGGGCATACTGATTTTTTACGATAAGTTCCTTGTAAAGATAAAAACGAAAAAGAACAGCGGATTTATACAAAGAACCCTGTATGCAGCGGCACGCGCAGTCCTTTCCGCGCTTGCTGTTACGCTCTCGGCGCAGGTTTTTGTAATTCCGCTGTCTGCCGTTTACTATAAATCCGTATCCATTATCTCGCCGCTTACCAACATACTCATACTTTGGGCTGTCTCGCTTATCTTCTGCATCGGTGTATTCGCCGTAATATTCGGCTTTATTTTTACGCCGATCGGCGCGGCTGCCGCATCCGTTCCGACGCTTCTGTACAGATATATACGTTTTGTTGCGGAGCTTTTCGGCGGCTTCGGTTTTTCGTCGCTGACGACGGACAATTTTTATGTTGCCGTGTGGCTTGTCGCGCTGTATCTTCTGCTTGTCCTC
>JAZRYQ010000265.1:0-2262 GCA_045600805.1 Candidatus Alloscillospira sp.
TCGTCGGAGAAAGCGTGCTGTACAACATCGTGATCTGGCTGCTGTACATCCCGGCACAGCTTCTGATCGTGCTGTGCAATACGGAAAAACCTGCAAAGGCATAATAAAAAAGCACCGAATTTCGGTGCTTTTTTAGTCCTCAAAGGACAGAAGAGATTATCAAGGTGAAGACGGGTCGGAGCGGTTGACAGCATGACCGATGCGGTATTTTTTATAATAACCGTTCTATTAGAACGGCATCAGACCTTGGAGCTCCTGCTCGATTTTTCGGACTGCCCATATACTTAATGAACGGATACCGTTCATTAAGGAGGATGCGTTATGAATCAGGCAGCATTGGGAAAGCAGATCAAGGCAGCCCGCGAAAAGAAGAATATGACGCAGGAGGAGCTTGCCGCCGCTGTTGATTACAGTGTGGATCACATGAGTGTGATCGAGCGCGGCGTTAAGCCTCCGAAGCTGGATAAGCTGATTAACATTGCAAACGTTCTCGGCGTGGGAACCGATGAACTGCTGCAGGATGATTTGAACTCCGCTGTTTTGCTGCAGGCATCGGAAATCTCCGAAAAACTGAAAAATCTTACTCCCGATAACCAGCGCAGAGTGCTGAATGTTTTGAACACTCTTATCAGCGAACTGAAGTGAAAAAAGAGTCTGCAAAAAAATTGTGCAGACTCTTTTTTTTCGTGCTGTTTCGACGAAATACAACAGGGGAGATGTGATATAGTCGTTCTTACAGAACGGAAACAGTTCAAAAAGACAAAGGAGAAAAACTATGAAAAGAGCATTTATGTGAGTTGACCATGCGCTGCGGGAGCTTGCCTTTCGGAACGGTACGACCGTTGAAGAGGTACGAAAAGAAATAAAGCTCGCCATGCTTGCCGGCCTGTGCAATACCGACCCCACTGTTCGGGAAAAGTGGAGAGAGATATCCTGCATCGGGGAAGCACCTACGCCGGAGGAGCTGATCGCCTATGCAGCGGAAACGATTTGTGCACAAATGTATTGCGGCAAATAAAAAACGGGCGACCGATGGTCGCCCCTACGGGATTCGCTTTTTTACTCAGGCGTAGATCACTCTTATCATGTGCTTGAAGGAGTCGGCGATATCGTTGCTGGAGGCGCAGGTGATGAGGGCATCGCACTCGGAAAGCGAGCAGATGCGGCCGACCGAGCCCTTGCCGAACTTCGTGGAGTCGCAGAGGATGATCTTGTGCTTGGCGTGGAGAATGACGCTTCTCTCCGAGGTGGCCACGGCGAGGTTATCGCTGTAGACAACGCCGTCGTTGTCGATGGCATCGCAGCTTACGAAGGCGTAATCCACATTGAGCTTGTTGAAGTAGCTCGTGACCTCGCTGCCGATGATGGTGCCGGTGTGACGGCGGATCACGCCGCTGGCGATGTGCACCTCCAGATAGGCGCAGCGGGCCAGATAGTCGGCGGTCTGCATGGAATTTGTGTAGATCGTCATGCCCGACATATCGTCCATGAGGTTACTGAGGTCATAGACGGTCGTGCCGCTTCCGAGGGAGATGCTCATGCCGTTTCTCAGCATCTTCTTGGCTTCGGCGGCGATGCGGCGCTTTTCCGCAACATTTTTGTGCTGCTTGTTCTCAAACGATTCGTCGGGTATGGGGTTTACGGACATGACTCCGCCGTAGGTACGCACGACGAGCCGCTTGCTCTGCATGAGCGCAAGCTGCCTGCGGAGCGTGGAGGCGGATACCTTGAGCAGGGAGCTGAGATCCTCCACGGACATTTCGCCGCGGCTTTCGAGGAGAGCTATGATCTTCTGTTCGCGTTCGTCGGTTTTCATGGTTGCACCTTGTTCCTATAGTCTGATACTATTGAATATTAGTCTGATTTCCTGTTGCTTCTGTGTTCCGGACTGTCTGCCGATCGGGGACTGGCGCAATAATAACATAGCATATCTGATCGAAACGCGCAATACCAAAAAATGGCAAATTTGGAAACGGAATGCCTGAAAACGGCAGAATTTCAAGGTTTGCGTGTAGAAATTTGCACTTTCAATTTGTTAAATATGCACAACAAAAATGGCAATACTTACGCAATTCCAAAGAAAATTGCGCGTTTCGCGCAATCCTATACGGAAGCAAAAATACTGATTTTTTAAAAGTGAACACAGTAAATTGACTTAATGGAAAAAATTCATTATGCTTAAGCCGAAGTCAATGCTCGTATCATGCAAAAAAGATAGGAGCGAAACATTTTATATCCGGAGGAAAAACAATGAGACCTGAA
>JAZRYQ010000266.1:0-22812 GCA_045600805.1 Candidatus Alloscillospira sp.
AAAGACAACAACATGGCTGACAAAGTCGGCGTTTTCTATCAGAGCGATATCGACTACTCTGTCGGTCTTTTTGACAATTTCAAAGCAACTGCTCCCAATTATGATTATGAGATCGTCGAGGTCCAGACCTTCACAGACGGCACAAAGACAGACTTCTCAACACAGATCAACGCCATCAAGGATTCCGGCGCTGACCTCGTTTTCATTCCGATATACGCTGCCGAGGCATCGACCTTCCTCACACAGGCATCGGGCAAGCTCGACGGTATGATCTTCTTCGGTGCTGACGGTCTTGACGGTATCCTCACAAAGGTTTCCGATACGGCTTATGCCGAGAACGTCATGCTTCTCACACCGTTTGCTTCCGATTCTCCCAATGCAAACGTCCAGAACTTCGTAAAGGCATATCAGGATGCTTACGGTGTTGTTCCCGATCAGTTTGCCGCTGACGGGTATGACGCTGTATACACCGTCAAAGCCGCTGTTGAAAAGTCCGGCAAAAAGCCCGGCGACAAAGACTTTGACGCGGCTGTCGTTGCTGCCATGACACAGATCACGGTCGAAGGCGTAACCGGTACGGCTACATGGACCGCAGACGGCGAGACCGTTAAGCCCGCGCAGGCTATGATCATTCACGACGGCGTTGCTTCCGCATATGTCGGTTGATAGCACACAATACTTAATTCCACAGTATAACGATACCTACAGCGCAGAATTTCTGCGCTGTAGGATTTTCGATATTATGTAGTAAAGGAAAATTGTTATGGCAAAACTTTTTCAGACTTTAATAAGCGGTCTGAGCCTCGGAAGCATATATGCGTTGATCGCTCTCGGCTATACGATGGTTTACGGCATTGCAAAAATGCTGAATTTCGCGCACGGCGATGTGATCATGGTTGGCGCTTACGCCGTAATTACGACGGTGTTTCTCTGCCATATGCCGCCGGTGATCGCGCTTATCCTCAGCATCATCGTCTGCGCGCTTTTAGGCGTCACAATAGAGTTTTTGGCTTACCGTCCGCTGCGTCAGGCGCCGCCGCTGTCCGTACTTATTACAGCTATCGGCGTAAGCTATTTTTTGCAGAGCGTTGCGCTTCTCATTTTCGGCTCAGAACAGATGGCTACACCTGTAATATTTTCGATCCCCGCAATTAACCTCGGCTCGGTAACGATTGACGGCATAACGCTTCTCACGCTCGTCGTGACCGCTGTTATCATGGTCGTTCTCACGCTGTTCATAAGCAAGACTCGTCTCGGCAAAGCAATGCGCGCCGTTTCTGAGGACAAGGGTGCTGCTGAGCTTATGGGTATAAGCGTAAACCGCACGATAACGATAACATTTGCGATCGGTTCCGCTCTTGCAGCCGTTGCAAGTATTTTCTACGGCGCCGCGTATGTTTACATCAAGCCGACAACAGGCGCAATGCCCGGTATCAAAGCGTTTACCGCGGCTGTTTTCGGCGGTATCGGCTCGATTCCCGGCGCAATGCTCGGCGGAATACTCCTCGGCCTTATCGAGCAGCTTTCCAAAACATACATATCCACACTTTGGGCAGACGCCATTGTTTTTGCGGTGCTTGTAATCGTACTCATTGTCAAACCCACGGGGCTTCTCGGCAGGAAGATTAGTGAGAAGGTGTAAAGGATGAAGAAAAATATACTTTCAAAGCTCAAAGGAAATCCCGCTACCGTTGCGCTCGTTATCATAATTTACGCCGTATCCTCCATTCTGATATACACAGGCTCTGCCGGCAGACAGTTCACGAACATGATCATTTCGGTCACCTGCTATATCATCATGGCGATATCGTTAAATCTGGTGGTCGGCTTTCTCGGTGAGCTGTCGCTCGGTCATGCGGGCTTTATGTCAGCAGGTCTTTTTTCCGGCTGCCTCGTTTCGATAGCGACAGAGGGCGTACTGCCTCTCATTATCCGTCTTCCGATATCAATGCTCGTCGGCGGCATCGTCGCCGCTGTGGTCGGGCTTATCGTCGGTCTGCCGGCGCTTCGTCTGAAAGGTGACTATCTTGCCATCGTAACGCTCGCCTGCGGCGAAATAATTAAGAGTATCATAACGAATCTCAACATCACAGGCGGTGCGCTCGGACTTGACACAAGCTCTGTTTTCTCCTCTGCGAAAGAGCTTCTCCCCTACGGTGTCGTTCTTCTGCTCATCACGATGTTTGTGATCATGAATCTCAAAAAATCAAAGCACGGCCGTGCTATCATGGCGATACGTGACAACAGAATTGCCGCCGAAGCGATGGGCGTTGAGGTCACGCGCTATAAGCTCATCGTTTTCGTGCTTGCCGCTTTCTTTGCGGGAGCCGCCGGCGTTCTGTACGGTCACACGCTTGCTAACATAAAGGCCGCGACCTTTGATTACAACATGTCCATTGAAATCCTCGTTATCGTTGTTCTCGGCGGCATGGGCTCCATCCGCGGCAGCATCATCGCGGCGATCATTCTCCGTGCGCTTCCCGAAATGCTCAGAGGTCTTGAGGATTACAGAATGCTTATCTACTCGATACTGCTTATCATCATCATGCTTCTGAACGCATCTCCGAAATTCAACGATATGAAAGGCCGCTGGTCTTTGAAAAATCTGATTCAGCTTGCCAAAAAAGGAAAGAACAAAGGAGGCGAAGTCAATGAGCAATAATGACGGTTCCCGCCTTGTACCGTATCCGAGCGGTGCATTCGTTCCCGAGCGAGACGTCAACTTCATGCCTGTTTTGGAGGCGCGTCATCTCGGTATTGACTTCGGAGGACTTACGGCTGTCGATGATTTTTCCCTCACGATCGGCAAAACGGAAATTGCCGGTCTTATCGGGCCGAACGGTGCCGGTAAAACGACCGTGTTCAATCTCCTCACAAACGTATACAAGCCCACGCGCGGAAACATTATGCTCAACGGTCTGAGCACACAGGGCAAATCGACTGCGCAGGTCAGCAAAATGGGGATTTCAAGAACTTTCCAGAATATCCGTCTTTTCTCGAATATGTCTGTTCTTGATAATGTCAAGGTCGGAATGCACAATCAAACAAGCGAATCTTTTTGGGCGGCGATCACTCACACCTTCGGATACAGGAAAGCAGAACTTTCCTCAAACGAAAGAGCGCTTGAGCTTCTTGACTTCTTCTCGCTTGCCGACCTTGCCGACAAGCAGGCAGGCGCGCTGCCTTACGGCGCCCAGAGACGGCTGGAGATCGTCCGGGCACTTGCTTCCTCGCCGTCGCTTCTGCTGCTTGATGAGCCTGCCGCCGGCATGAATCCGTCCGAGACAGCGGAGCTTATGGAAAATATCCGCCGCATACGCGACACATTCAACATCGCGATCATGCTCATTGAGCACGATATGAGTCTTGTCATGGGTATATGCGAGGGTATATGCGTTCTCAATTACGGCAAAATCATCGCCAAAGGCACACCGGATGAAATCAAAGCAAACCCAACAGTCATTGAGGCGTACCTCGGCAAGAAGGGAGATGACGTCGATGATGCTCAAGGCTGATAATCTCAATGTCTATTACGGAAAGATACACGCTTTAAAGGGCATTTCATTTGAAGTAAACGATGACGAGATCGTTGCGCTTATCGGCGCAAACGGGGCAGGAAAATCAACAACGCTGAAAACGATTTCCGGTATGCTTCGCTCAAAAACCGGCAGCATCACGTTTATGGATGAGGATATCTCCCACACCGAAAGCCACAACCTTGTATCAAAAGGACTTGCACACGTTCCCGAAGGACGCAGGATCTTTCTCCAGATGACGGTCATGGAAAACCTTGAAATGGGCGCTTATATCAATAAAAAAGTTACGAAAGCGGAATACGAAGAGGTTTTTGAGCGTTTTCCGAGGCTGAAAGAGCGGCGCACGCAGATAGCCGGTACTCTTTCCGGCGGTGAGCAGCAGATGCTTGCCATGGGCAGAGCACTCATGTCAAAGCCGAAGCTTTTAATGCTCGATGAGCCCTCCATGGGCCTTGCGCCGATCCTTGTTCAGCAGATTTTTGACATCGTAAAAGAGCTTCATAAAGCCGGCACAACGATACTGTTAGTTGAACAAAATGCGGAAATGGCACTGAAAATCGCAGACCGCGCGTACGTTCTCGAATCAGGCTCCATAAAGCTTTCCGGTACGGGTGCTGAGCTTGCGCAAAGCGAAGAGATCAAAAAAGCCTATCTCGGCGGCTGATTCGTTTTCCGATTATTCCGAACGGGAGAGATACATATGTCCTTATCGCTTATTGAGCTTCTGTACCCTCCGAAATGCATATTCTGCGAAGCCGTGACAGAGGACGGCTATATATGCTCTTCCTGTGAAAAGTCCCTTCCGTGGACGGGGAAAAATTCCTGCGTGACAAAAGGCGATTTCTTTGTTCGCTGTGTCTCCCCTCTTCATTACAAAGATAACGTGAGAAATGCGATACATCGGTATAAATTCAGGCATTATGAATCATACGGAAAGCACTTTGCCGAACTGATATATGACTGCGTTACCGAAAATATACCGCAGAAACCGGATCTGATCACCTTTGTCCCGCTCAGCTTTCGCAGAAGACTTTCAAGAGGATATAATCAGTCGCAGCTTATGGCGGAGCATATCGCGCGTCTGTCCGGCATACCGCTTTATCCTGTTCTCAGAAAAACAAAGCACACAACGGCGCAGTCACTTCTCGACGACGCTTCCAAGCGGAAAGCGAATATATCCGGCGCGTACAAAGTCCGCAGAAATACGGACATCACCGGGCTGAACATTCTGCTGATTGACGATGTCGTGACAACCGGCTCCACTCTTTCGGAATGTTCGAGAATGCTTCTGATGGCAGGTGCCGATGCTGTATACTGTGCCACCCTTGCAAAAGCAGGAAAACACAATTAATAATATATAAAATAAAACGCGGAAAAACCGCGTTTTATTTTTATGCTTATATTATTGTTCGTTTGTCTTGCGCTCTTCATCGAGCTTATCATAATCGATTGCATTGAGGTCTCCGAAGCAGGCTCCGCAGATATTGCATCTCTTCTGTTTATTGAACTTACAGAATCTGACGTTGTCTCCCATGTACTCGTATGTATAGGTGCGGTCAAAAATCGACGGTGCATCGCCAACGTCTTTGTTCTCCTTGCGTACCATCGTTCCCCATGTACCGTCAAGAAATGCTGCCTGGAAGATAAGCGGTTTCTTCATCTTTCTGAATCGGATCGGGCAATGCCAAACATTCGGCGGCAGTCTTACGACAGTCGGTTTGTTGATTATTCTTGTCTCCATATGGTCCGGATCGTCACCGATTTCAAATTCGATTTCCGCATCGAACTCATCGGGATGCATCGGATCTGCGCTGATGAAGAAAATATACTCATCGACTGCCTGATGGAAATGCGGCGCCTCCATATCGTTTGCAGCCGTAAATACCTGGAAGCCTACATTGTAGAAGGAATCCTCCATATAAATATCTCCGCGGAAATATGCCTGCGGGGACGGGCACCATGCTCCCCATTTTGTTTCCTCCTTCGGAATGGCAAGGACCATTTTAGCCGTTTCCGGCAGAAGGGCAGGCTTCGGATTGATAAGCGTCGAGGCGTCTGAATAAGTTATTGTCGTATATCCCGGTCTGACAACGCAGAAATGTGAATCCGGCGCTTTTGTGTCATCATAGGATCCGTCTTCCGAATACAGCTTGATACCGTCCTCGTTGATCACATTCCACGGAATGCATTTATACTCCGAGTCATTCATGTTCGGCTTGAAGGATCCATCGTTTTCGGGGACAAAATTGAAACGGATCTTTCCGTTATCCTCGACCTTCTGAATGTAATCCGCTTCTCCGCTGAACAGGACTGCCTGGAAATACAGGGGCTTGCCTACTCTTACGACCTTTAACGGACCGTGCCAGTAGCCTTTCGGAATTTTGATTATCGTCGGCTCTGTTACGACGATTTTTTCCATTGTTTCGAGTGTTTTGCCCATGTAGAAATGAATTTCCGCATCGTAGGACTTAAAAACGTCCGGAAATTCAGCGCCCAAAAGCACCATATGCTCGTCAAACGTGTGATAATGCGGGGTCTCGAGCATATCAACAGGCTTTGTGATCACATGAAATCCACAGTGCATCGTTGCGCCCGGCATATCCTTTGAGCCATGGAAGAATATCTGCTCAGGATTCAGCCAGTCGATTCCCGGTTTTTCAATCGGGAATTCATAAAACAGCTTTTCAAATTTTTCCGTCATAATAGTACTCCTTTTATTTTATTTTGTATTTTACAGTTTGATGGCAAGCTCTGCGGCTTGTTTTATCGCATCCTGAAATTTTCCGGGCTTTACGGCGTCACCTATAACATAAAGCTCCGGCACTTTTCCTTTGAGCGTGTCCTCCAGCGGATTATATGCCTCGAAGCCCACCGCCATTACCACGGTGTCAAAGCCCGTGAGGGTAACCTCACCGTCGGGCAAAGCGCATACAGCGCCGTCTATTGTCAGTCCGGTCACCTTTGTCTCTGTCAATATCTTGACGCCTCCGTTTGTGATGTCTTCCATGAAAATAGCTTTTCCGACAACGTCATCACTGACAGAAGCATTCATTTCAGCAATGGTTACTTTCCGCATAAGCGTCATCATATATTCAGCAGCTTCAAGTCCGACGCATCCGCCGCCGACGACAAGGACATTCTGTCCCGGAATCACGTCACCGTTCAGCACATCAAGCGCACGCAGGACTTTTATGCCTTCATTTTTATAATCGGGCATGATCGGTCTGGCTCCGGTGCTGAGTATCACGGCATCCGGTTTATAGGCGAGCACTGTGTCTTTTGTTGCCTCGGTATTGAGTATTATCTCAACATGATACTTTCTGCACATTGTTATGTAGTACTTTATCACGCGGGCTGTCCCCTGCTTATGACGCGGCACGGCAGCGGCGCACGCCTGTCCGCCGAGATGGTCTTCTTTCTCGATAAGCGTTACCTTATGCCCTCTTGAAGCAAGCACCCATGCCGCTTCAAGTCCGCCGACACCGCCGCCGACAACGACGATGTTCTTTGTTTTTTCAGCCGGAAGTATTCTCATATCGGTTTCATGACCGGAGAACGGATTGAACGCGCACGTCGTTCCCGGTGTGTTCGGGCCTGTTATACACGTTGCTATGCAGCCTGTACACGGAGATATTTCATCCGGTCTTCCTTCGGCAAGCTTCTGTGGAAAATGCGGGTCCGCTATGGAGGCTCTGCCGAGGGCGATAAAATCAGCCATACCGTCTTCGATTATCGCATCGCACATAGCCGGGTCAGTGATCCTGCCGACGGTTATGACGGGAATTTTGACGGATTTTTTGATTTCCTCCGCAGCATGTACATTAAAGCCCATGGGGAATCTGTATGACGCCAAAGAAATGCCGCGATCTCCGAAAGCAAACGGAAGGCCGACTGTGATATTCAGTACATCAACACCGGCGCGTTCAAACAGTTTTGCAAACACACGTGTTTCATTGATATGCATACCACCGTCTATAAGCTCATCGCTTGATATGCGGATAGAAACAGGGAAATCCTTTCCGCATTTGTTTTTGATATTTCTGATTATCTCCACAGGCAGCTTTGCTCTTCCCGTAATATCGCCGCCGAATTCGTCTGTCCTCTTGTTAAGATAGGCAGACATGAACTGAGGAAGCAGATAACCGTGGCCTGCATGAAGCTCCACGCCGTCATAACCGCATTTTTTTGCTCTGAGCGCCGCGTCTCCGTATTTTTCTATCAGCGCGTATACCTCCTGTGTTGACAAAGAGCGTATCGTTTCCGTCGCTATCGGAGACGGGATCCTTGACGATGTGACCAGTTGCTTTCCCGTAACGGCGCTGTCGGATACGCGGCCTCCGTGATGAAGCTGCATAAAGGTTTTCGCACCGGCGGCATGTATTGCTGATGCAAGCTTTGTCATGCGCGGTATAAATTCGTCCGAATATATCCTGAGCTCGGGCTGTGAACACAGTCCCTCAACATCTACACCGGTAAACTCCGTGATGATGAGTCCAAATCCGCCGCGTGCGCGCTCACAATAGTATTCTATCGTTTCATCATTGATCACGCCGCCCGCCTGTGTGTGGCCGGAGCCCATGGCAGGCATAACAAATCTGTTTTTCAATTCGACATTGCCGATTCTGCCCGGTTTCAGTACGTTTTCAAACATTTGCTTTTCCTTTCTGTGTTTCCTGTCAGTTTTAATATGGGTTCATCACTGCTGAAACCATTCTATTAAATATCCTCATTTTTGTCAAACTTAAATTCATAATACGCAGCGCTTTTTACCTATTTGCTGTTGTATTTATGAAAAGCGATGATATAATAAAATCGTCCTTGCGGATTATCCCATCGCGTTTCTTACAAAAATCGAAAGGTGGTAAAGTATATGAACGAAACAGAAAACAAATATTCCGTACCGAATGACGGCTGCAATTATTACACGCCGGAGGAATATGCAAGCTTCGGAGATCTATTTGCACCGAATGATTTTGATTCCTCATACATCAAAAGAAAAGCATTGAACATTCCATACGGTATTCTGCCCGAGCAGAAGCTTGACGTGTATTATCCCGATGAAGGCGAAGGTCCGTGGCCGGTGATCATTTATGTTCACGGCGGAGGCTGGATGCAGGGCACAAAAACTTTGGGCGCACTCGACTGCATAATAGGCGCGCTGAATTTTGGCTATGCCGTCATTTCGGTCGATTACCGTCTTGCACCGCAGGTCACATTCCCGGAATTCATATTTGATGTCAAAACCGCAGTGCGCTGGGCAAGAGCACACGCTGGGGAATACGCATTTGATCCGGAGCACTTCGGTATGATCGGCGATTCTGCCGGCGGTCACATTACGCTTATGGTCGGCTTTACCGCAAATCGACCGGAATATGAAGGTGAGCAATACGGCTGGGCAGGCTGCTCAAGTGCTGTACAGGCAATATGCGATATGTACGGACCGACCGATCTGTCGGTTGACCAGGCTGTTTGGTACCGTGAATCGGGTGTAAAGCGTTTCCCGTTTTTATCCGATGATAACGCCTATGCTCCCATGTTCGGCACGGCCCACAAAGGATTTTTGAAGCTTACAAGTCCGATTTCGCTTGTATCCGAGTCTATACCGCCTACGATGATACAACAGGGATATATCGACGGTATCGTCGCATATCAGAACAGTGAGCTGCTGGCAAAGAAAATCACCGAGGTCTGCGGCGCGGACAGAGTAAACTACAAGCTTTATAAAGAGCGAAACCACTCCGACAAAGCGTTTCTGACAAAGGAAAACAACATCGAAGTCCTGGAATTTTTCAATAAATACCTTAAGTAAACAGCAAAAACGGGATTGCAAAATGCAATCCCGTTTTCATTCATTCTTTCCAATGAAAGCTTGATGATAATAAGCTGACGCCTTCGCGTTTTACCGATAAAAGGCCGGAAACGCAGTCTGCTTTTTTCATTGAGCCGTCTTCGAAATACACGCGGCATTCGCCGGCCTTGAGAGCCGTGACCATCGGTATATGTCCCGCGAGCACCGCAAGCTCACCGTCAAGCGCTCTGACCGACAACTGTATGGCGTTGCCTTCATAAAGTGCTCCGGCGGGCGTTGTTATTTTCAGAGGGTAGCTTTTCATGCTCTCTCCTTCTTCGCCTTTTCAACAGCTTCGTCTATTGTTCCGACAAACAGGAACGCGGACTCCGGCAGGTCATCATGCTTTCCTTCGATTATTTCCTTAAAGCCGCGTATCGTCTCTTTCAGCGGAACGTATTTTCCAGGAAGTCCCGTAAACTGCTCTGCGACTGAGAAAGACTGTGAAAGGAATCTCTGGATCTTTCTTGCTCTCGCGACCGTTATCTTGTCCTCTTCGCTGAGCTCGTCCATACCCATGATGGCAATGATGTCCTGAAGCTCATTGTATTTCTGCAAAATGCGCTGTACTTCCTTTGCGACCTCGTAATGCTCACGTCCAACAATGTCCGGTGTGAGGATTCGGCTTGTGGAATCAAGCGGATCAACTGCGGGATAAATACCCTGTGACGCGATATCACGGTTTAAAACAGTCGTTGCATCAAGATGCGCAAACGTCGTTGCCGGAGCAGGGTCAGTCAGGTCATCCGCAGGAACATAAACCGCCTGTACGGATGTTATGGAGCCGCGTTTTGTACTTGTGATACGCTCCTGCAGCTCACCCATCTCATTTGCAAGCGTCGGCTGATATCCGACGGCTGAGGGCATTCTGCCGAGCAGCGCGGAAACCTCGCTGCCTGCCTGGGTGAATCTGAAAATATTGTCGATAAACAGCAGAACGTCCTGTCCTTCCTCATCGCGGAAATACTCCGCCATTGTAAGTCCCGAAAGTCCTACTCTCATTCTCGCTCCTGGCGGCTCATTCATCTGACCGTAAACGAGCGCGGTTTTCTCGATAACGCCGGATTCCTTCATCTCGTTATACAGGTCGTTTCCCTCACGCGTGCGCTCGCCGACGCCTGTGAAAACAGATATGCCGCCGTGCTGCTTTGCGATATTGTTGATAAGCTCCATGATAAGAACTGTCTTGCCGACGCCGGCGCCTCCGAACAGTCCGATTTTTCCGCCCTTTGCGTACGGGCAGATAAGGTCAACGACTTTAATGCCCGTTTCAAGGATATCCGTTGTTGACATCTGCTCGTCATACGACGGAGCCGCTCTGTGGATATCCCAGCGCTCGCAATCCTCCGGCGCGGGCATTTCGTCAACCGGCTCTCCGAGCACGTTGAATATGCGTCCGAGCGTCTGTCTGCCGACAGGTACGCTTATGCCTTTACCCGTGTCAACAGCCTGTGTGCCTCTCACGAGCCCGTCAGTCGAGCTCATGGCGATGCATTTAACGACGCTGTTGCCGACATGCTGTGCAACCTCAACGACGAGCTTTTTGCCGCCGTTGTCGATTTCTATGGCGTTTTTGATTTCAGGAAGGCAGCCCTCCGGAAAATGAACTTCCACGACAGGGCCGATAACCTGCGAAACTGTACCAATGTTTTTGGATTTAACTTCTTTTGCCAAGCTCTATCCCTCTTTTCCGGGCGGTCAGGATTCTGAGCCGCCGATTATCTCGGTGATTTCCTGCGTGATCGCCGCCTGACGTGCGCGGTTATACGCAAGATTAAGCGATTCTATCATTTCCTCCGCGTTCTGGGTTGCGGAATCCATCGCATTTCTGCGTGCCGAAAGCTCACTTGCAAAGCTCTCCGAAACAGCGCCGTAAATAAGCCCCGATACGTATTCCGGCACAAGCGCGTTCAATACAGAGGCGCTGTCCGGCGTGAACTCAACATAGGCGGTTTTTTCCGTTTCTTCTCCGGAAAGCGGCAGGAGCTTAACGCTTGCAGCGTTCTGCGTGAGAATATTGACGTATCGTGTATAAATAAGCTCGATCTCGTCAAACTCTCCGCGCTCAAATCGTTCCGTCAGAAGCGAAGCAAGCTTTGCGCTCTGCGCGACTGAAAAGTCCTCGGTAGAAGCAAATTCATCCGTCAACAGCTCATAGCCGCGTCTTTCAAAATGCTCAACGGCTTTTTTCCCGATCGGTGCAACAAAAACATCGGCATCTGCTTCAAGACTTTCAAACAGCTTAAAAACGTTGTTGTTATAGCCGCCGGCAAGACCTCTGTCACCGGCTATGACGATAACGCATTTTTTGTTGCATTCAGGCGGCTTAACAAAGACGCTGTCCTTCGTTTCCGAGGAGAGAAGATTGGAAAAAGTCTTCTCCATCTCCTCGAAATACTCTTTGCCGTTTTCCATATTCGTCGTCGCGCGCTTTAATTTCGACGCCGCGACAAGCTCCATAGCCTTTGTCATGTGCATCGTTGAGCTTACGCTGCGGAGGCGGTTTTTGATTTTTTTACCGTTCATTCCCATAAGGGCCTACCTCCGGACTTAATATCTTTTCAGAAAACTGTCAGTGAACTCTTTTATGGCCTCTCCGAGCTCGTTTGCGTCTTCCTCGTCATAATTGCTCTGCGCTATGCGGTAAAGCAGAAGGTCATGCTGCTGCGTCATATAGTCATAAAGCTCGTTTTCGTACAATGCAATATCCGAAACCGACACATTTTTGAGATAGTTGTTTACAGCGGCATAGATGATCGCGACCTGACAGCCGACAGGAACAGGCGCTGTTTTATTCTGCTTGAGGATCTCCACGATACGGGTGCCCTGTGCAAGTCTCTCCTTGGTGTCCGCGTCAAGGTCAGAGCCGAACTGTGCAAAGTTCTGAAGCTCGCGGTATTGTGAATACAGAAGCTTCAACGTACCGGCGACCTTTTTCATTGCCTTGACCTGCGCGCTTCCGCCGACACGGGAAACAGAAATTCCCGGGTTTACAGCGGGCATGATTCCTGAATGGAAAAGCTCCGTTTCAAGGAAAATCTGACCGTCTGTTATGGAAATTACGTTCGTCGGTATATACGCCGAAACATCGCCCGCCTGCGTTTCGATGATCGGCAGGGCGGTAATGCTGCCGCCGCCGTACTCGGGTGCTATACGGGCAGCACGCTCGAGCAGTCTTGAATGCAGATAGAAAACATCACCAGGGTATGCTTCACGTCCTGGCGGTCTGCGGATAAGCAGAGAAAGCGCACGGTAAGATACAGCGTGCTTTGACAGATCATCGTAAATGATGAGTACGTCTTTTCCCTGCTGCATGAAATACTCCGCTATCGCGCATCCGGAATACGGAGAAATATACTGAAGCGGTGCAGATTCCGACGCAGAAGCCGATACGATAATGCTGTATGCAAGTGCGTCAGCCTCGCGGAGCGTTTCCGCTATCTGCGCGACCGTAGAATTCTTCTGACCGATCGCGACATAAACGCATATAACGTCTTTCCCCTTCTGGTTTATCATTGTATCGATTGCAATCGTTGTTTTACCTGTCTGACGGTCACCGATTATAAGCTCACGCTGACCTCTTCCGATAGGGATCATACTGTCGATCGCCTTGATACCGGTCTGGAGCGGAACGCTTACGCTTTTTCTCTTGATGATTCCCGGTGCTTCCGATTCGATCGGGCGAAATTCCGTTGTTTGTATCGGTCCTTTGCCGTCGATCGGCGCGCCGAGCGCGTTCACAACTCGTCCGAGCATGGCTTCACCGACAGGAACGCTTACGACTCTTCCCGTGCGGCGAACGACGGAGCCCTCTTTGATCTCATCGGAATTTGTGAACAGAACGATTGACACAACATCCTCTTCGAGATTCTGCGCCATACCGAAATCACCGTTTTCAAATTCAAGAAGCTCTCCCGCCATGCAGTTGTCAAGACCATGTGCCTTTGCCGTACCGTCACCGACGACGATGACCGTGCCGACTTCCGCCTGGTCTATTTTATTTTCGTAGTTTTTGATCTGTGCTTTGATTATGCTGCTGATTTCTTCAGGACGAAGGTCCATATAAATTCCACCTTCTTCTTACTTTAAAGTGTCGCATCCGACAGGTCTTTTCTGAGCTTATTGAGCTTTGACCTGACGCTGCCTTCATACAGTGCATCCTTTGCGAGGATCCTTACGCCGCCCAATAGCGTCGGGTCCACGCTGCACTTCAATACGACATCGCTGCCGAGCCTGCGCTCGAGCTTTGTCAAAATCGCGCTCTTCTGCGCATCCGTGAGCTCAACGGCGCTTTCGATCTTCGCGACAACAAGACCTTTATGCTCGTAATACATATTCTCGTATTCCGTTATGCATTCGGAAATATGTCCCGCGTGACCGCGTTCTGTCATGAGCTTTAAAAACGAACTGACGTATTCATGCACTTTTCCGTCAAAAGCCTCGGAGACTGCCTGCAAACGCTCTGTTTTCGGTATATCCGGCGTTGAAAGGAATTTCAGATATTTCGGATTTTTATCGAAAATATCCTTCAGTACAAGAAGCTCGTTCAAAAGCTCAAAATCAAGCCCTTCACCGCACGCAAGCTCAAAAAGCGCTCCGCCGTACTCCTTGGAAACATCACTCATCGTCTTCACCCATTTCCTCGATGAAGCGTGAGATAAGCTCCTCATGCGTCTTTTCGTCGATCTCTCGTTCGAGCATCTTCTCGGCTATATCGACCGATATGGATGAAATCTCGTCCTTGAGCTCGTTGACCGCCTTTTTGCGCTCCTGCGCGATTTCCGCATCGGCGCGGCGCATGATGCTCTCCGCCTCGGCATGTGCATTGCCGATGATCTCATCTTCCAGTCTGCCGGCACGTTCATGGGCGGCGCGGATGATATCTCCCGCCTCCTGCTTTGCTCCGGCTATACGCTCCTCGTATTCCGCTTTGCTCGTTTCAGCTTCAAGCTTTATCTGCTCCGCTGTCGTATATATGTTTTCTACTTCTCCCTGACGTTTATCAAGGATTTTTCTCACGGGCTTGAACAGCAGCTTTTTAAATATGAAGAATATCAGCGCAAGGTTTGCGATCGCATAAACGACGTCCCATATATTTACGGATATAACGTCCAGTGCCTGAGGTTCCATAACCGCCGTCCCCCTTTCCAAAGATATTTCGATCAAAAATGAACTTTCGATCGAGATGTTCGCGCTCATCGCAGCGGCTGTGCCGCCTCGGTCGGCGCATGTTATTGCCGGATTACTGTCCTACGGCTGCTCTGAGCACTTTTACAAATACATTCGGTGCAACAAAGATCAGAAGTATTGCGATGATAAGTGCGTAAATACCGGTCGTTTCAGCGATAGCGCAACCCATGATCATGGTTGAGCGGACAGCACCCTGTGCCTCCGGCTGGCGGCCGATAGCACTACATGCCTGACCAACAGCATAGCCTTCACCGACACCGGGGCCGATACCGGCGATCATTGCAACGCCTGCGCCGAGCGCACAGCATCCGAGAATAATACCAATTGCAAGTTCCATTATTTATTCCTCCAGATTAAATTGATTTCTTGTTTATATTAAGCTGCTTTTGCGGCTTTTTTCTGTTGTTTTTCAAGCTTTTTCTGCAATCTCTTCTGATAATCCTCTTCGGAGAAGGCTCCGGAAATGTTCATCATCGTGAGCATGGAGAAGATAAACGCCTGCATCGCGCCCGAGAACAAATCAAAATACAGAGAGAACACCGCGGGAACGCCTATTCTGAGCAGGGCAAAATCACCGAGTGCCCCCGGAAGCCAGCCGAGAATGATCGAAGAGACCTTTGTGAGACCTGCCGAGAGAAGCACCGACACGACACATCCGGAAAGCACGTTCCCGTAATGACGGAACGCCATGGAAACAGGCGTTGCGACCTCGCCGATGATGTTGAGCGGAGTGAGTACGACGATAGGCTCCGTAAAGCCCTTGAGATACGTTCCGACGCCGCCTTTGAGCTTGTAATACGTGATGATGCCGAACACGGTAAGCGCCCAGCCAGCCGTCGTATTCACGTCTGACGTCGGCGGATAAAGTCCGATAAGCGTCACGAGGCTTGAAAACAGGGAAAGTCCCATGATTCCGGCAATAAACGGCGGGAAGCTTTTGAACATTTCACCCATGTTTTCATTTACGAGTCCGTCACATTTTTCGACGATGAACTCAGCCGCGTGCTGCCGCCAAGAGCCGGGTATCGACTTCATGCCGTTCGTAAGGAACAGGCACAGTCCCGTCAGAAACAGCGTGACAAGCAATGAATTGATCTGTGTTTCCGTGATGAGAAAATCCTGCAGCGGCATCGGTATCCGGAAATAAATCAAAGCGCCCGTGATGGAAACGCCTTCCGTCGGCGGAGCAAACAGCACCTTCAGCACGATTCCCACCATGAGCGGAAGGATCATCAGACAAATATAAAGAATGTCAAGAAGCTTCGATTTTGTTTTACTGGTCAATTTCTTCACTCTCCTTCGCTTTTGCCTCCTGCTTTTTGAGCATCGCGTTGCGGACTACCACAAGCACACGCGTAAACAAAAGCGGTATAAGCATCGAATAAATGTTGAAATAAGGAAGTGCGGCGCCTGCAGCCATAACGGCAGCGATCATCAGAAAGCGGTAGGAATGGGAGACCTTCATTTTTTTCTGTGCATCCTCTTCGCTCATGGAAAGCGCCTTCTGGATCGTGATGCACATCAAAAAAAAGCTGAGAACGGATACGCCGCTTCCCAGAAGATTTCCGGTAGTTACAGTATAATCATATTTGCCGCAAATTAAAAACACGATCTCCATCAAAGCGCTCAGGACAACGTGCCCGAGTGCTATGAATTTCGTTTCTGTTTTTGTTGCTTCATCAATTTTCATTGTAACAACTGCCTTTTTACTTAGTAGATGTATAATAACAGATTTTTCCCCTATAATCAATAGTTTATTTATGTACTTTGTGTAAATAAGTTTTACTATTCATTAGCTTTACTTCTCGTATGTTTTCAGCCGTGATGTAAAATTCATTTACTTTATTTGCGAATGAAAACCGCATGTTTTTGAAAGCATGCGGTTTTTGCGGCTAATTCACTCTTACAACGCAGTCAACAGAAACGTCGTTTACAGTGAGCGTAAGCGTTGCGGTGCCGTGCCCTGTGGCTGTAAAGCTTCCCTCCTGGTCGATGACAAATACAGCCTCGTCACTCGATTTCCACTCGCATTCCGGATTTTCGACATCGGGGCTTGTCCTGAATTTAAGCATGAATGAATACCCGACGTCGGTCGTAAAATCCGTGGTCGGACTTCCGAAGCAGATAATCTCGACCTTTTGGATGTGAACAGGCTCTTCCGGCTGTGGTTCTGACTCCGGCTGCGTTTTCCTGTTTTCATTCTCTGTCTTTGTTTCGGGTGCTTTTTTATCGCCCGCTGTGCCTTTTATGCTCGTAATATTCTCATTATCATCATATGACAGCTTTTTTTCTTCTCTTCCTGTGCCGTCACTCAAGCTTATATAAAGCACGGCGACCGTTGCCGCAACGAGCACTAAAATCAGTGCAAACGCAATGATAAGTCTTGCGGTAGAGTGATCCGATTTTGCCTTTTTCTGTATCTTTTCGCTGCGCCTTGCTCCGCAGTAAGGGCATTTGCGCTTTATTGCAGGATATGCCCTGTCACATCTCGGACATTTATTTTCAGCACTTGTCATAGCGCACCTCCGTATCCGAATTGATATGCGCGTATTTTACACTAAAATTCCGTTGTAGTCAACCGATTGTGACAAAATAATCTTACCATTGACCTTTCATCGCGTTCAGAATGATATCTCCCGTGACAGCCATGTCCTCTGCTTTGAACGCAGCGGGAAAATTGTCGCTGAAAAGTATCTGTGAAGACGGCGGGAATTCGTCGTCCCCCTCCCACACGATAAGTCTGACGGTCAGCTTATCGAGAAACGGAATTTCAAACGCTTTGTCTCCGCCTTTTACGGGAACGCCTGCAATCGTTTTGCACGCTTTTTCAAATTTGTCAAGGTCGTTTCCGAAGCCGAACGCGAGACGCTTGATGCATCTGCCGTCAAACTGCGCGGAATAGACATTGCCCCACGGCATTTCATTATACGCAAGCATTTTTCCGAACGGACGTGTAACCGCCCCCTCCATGACAAGTCTTGCAAGCAGTATCCTTATGTTCGGTTTTGTTTTTTCACCGTTGTCGTAATAGGTTTCCATTGACGGGTACTCAAGGCGCACATGCCGCCCCATAAGCGTAAACAAAAACGCGCCGTCAGAATACCCAACGCCCGATTTTAAACTCATTTCTTCCGGTTTCATGGAGGAAAACACGGCGATATAATGTTCAAGAGGCACACCGGTCTTATTGTCTTTGATTTCCATTTTCAAACCTCTCAATCGAAAAGCGATGCATCCGTATGCGGGATAAAGCACGAGGCAACAAATTCGTCCATATATCCCGGATGGGTGGAAAGCTCGATATACGTCATGTTTCTTCCGAGGTCGAACACCTTTTCCGCCGCTTCGTCACTCATGAGCATGGCGCAGGCGCCTGTGAGCGAGCTGTTGCCGATATAGGCGTATTTTTCAATCGGCTGCTTCGGCAGCATACCGATACTTATCGCGTTTTCTATCCCAATGCCGCTTCCGATTCCGCCGGCGATCAGGATTTTTTCAATATCATCCACCGTCATATCAAGCGAATTGAGCATAGAACGTATCGCGGAGAAAATAGCGCCTTTTGCGCGGATGAAGTTATCAATATCTATCTCATTGAGCTCAACGTCTCTGCCCGAAGCAGTCTCCGAAGCAAAAGCTATGACGTATGAGCTGCCGTCCTCCGTGCGTTTTACGCGCTTACCGTCACGGATGAATTTTCCCTTCGGGCTGATGATGCCGCATCGGAAAAGCTCGCTTATCGCGTCTATGAGACCGCTGCCGCAAAGCCCCGCCGGTTTTGCTCCGTCACCGATGATCGTGAGCTTCGGCTCCATTGTGTCTTTGTCGATTTCGATCGACTCGACGGCGCCGCGCGTTGCGCGCATACCGCAGCTTATGTCTCCGCCCTCAAAAGCAGGTCCCGCGGAGCAGGCACAGCAGAGCATATAATCCGAATTTCCGAAAACAAGCTCTCCGTTTGTGCCGAGGTCGATAAACAACGTCAGCTCTTCGCCGTTCCACAGCATCGTGTCAAGCGTACCGGCAGTTATATCGCCGCCGACGTAGCTGCCGACATTCGGGGCAAAGATGACAGACGCGTCAGGCTTGATCGGAAGTCCGAGGTCCTTGCCGGTTTTGTCGTGCAGCTCCAGAAATTCCGGCACATACGGCTCCATTCTTATGGAGGCGCCGTCTGCACCGACAAAAAGATGCTCCATCGTCGTGTTTCCGGCTATGACCATGCGCGTGACCTGTTCGTTTTCTATTCCCGCGCCCTTACAGAGCGTGTTGATAATGGGAATCACCGTTTCCTCGCGGACAGCGTGTCTGAGCTTTTCAACGCCGCCGGGTTTTCCCTGCTGGATGATCCTGTTAATAACATCGGCGCCGTATTTGATCTGCCCGTTCCCGAGGCTTGCTTTTGCCATGACTTTACCGCTGTCAAGCGCCAGAAGCGCGCCCGTGACCGTTGTTGTACCGATATCTATCGCAATTCCGAAGCCCGTTTCCTTCACGCCGCGCGCTATGCCCGACGTAAATATCTGCTCTATCGCATTTTCGTATTTTTTAAGCTCCGCTTCCGTTGAAAGGTCCGCTGTCTGGATATCTTTTTTGAAAGCCGCGGCAGAAGCAGGCACCCACAGCACAGCATCACTTATTACCTTTGACTGACACGCAAGACGCCAGCCGTCATCATAATCCTCCTGAGAAAGTCTGTGTCCCGGTTTTGAATCAAGTCCGCCGGAGATGAGACGGACACGGCATTTTCCGCATGTCCCGTTTCCTGAGCACGGTGCGTCTATTTCAACACCCGCTTTTAAAGCAAGCTCGAGAATATTATCTTCGCGTTCTGCGGGCACTTTAACGTCGCTCTGTTTTTCAACTTTGAAAACTATCGTATACATTGAACATCCTCCAGAATCTGTTTTCGGCGATTATAAGTATTATACCATACAGAATATTTCCGTCAATCAACGAAAAACTGATTTTTTGAAAATCTTATGAAAAATATTCTTGTTTATAAAAAATTCGCTTCTATAATACTGTCGTCGACAGGTTAAAAAACGCGGGATTATCCATCCCGCGTTTTTTTAATTCAAAATCAACTCGCATACTACTCGCCATTTAACGCAATTTTCACACCGGCTTCGACATCGAGCAATACAGTGCACAATACTTTTGTTGCAATCACCATATTGCTCGAATCTGCGCCGTCATGAAAAAAGAGAATGAAAAAAGAGAATGAAACAGGAGCAGCAAAAAAGTCAGTATTTTAATGCGTTTTATATTACATGAGGTATTCTTAATCATCAACAAATACCTCAGAGGTGAATGTAATAGTTTAAGTACTTAATTTGATGTGCCTTCTATTATGCTTGCTTTCTCTTCTACTGACCACAAAACACTTCCATAGAATGAAAGTCCATTATCCAACGAAGCTGAATTATTGCCCATACAATTTCCAACGATAGTAAGTATGTTTCTATAGATACCGGAGCATCCGCTTCAGTTTCGCGTTGTCTTGTGATAAATATAAATGCAATAACACATACTATAAGCACGATTGCAGTAATCACAGAAATCACGATATTGCTTTTCATTCGCTTTTCTTCCAATAGGCATCATCTCTTTTATGACAGATTATAGCCCGATTTCGGGCAATTGTCAATATTAATTTTGATAGTAGAATAATAACTGGTGATGACATTGATAAAGTACGAAAGGTTATGGCAAACTATGAAAGAGAAAAATATTTCTCAGTATGCTCTTATTCATAAGTATGGTATCAGTACAGGTCAGCTTGACAGGCTACGTAAAAACGATAATGTCAGCACAAGCACGTTAAACACATTATGCTTAATCCTTGACTGCAATCTCGATGACATTATCGAGTTTACCCGATCCGAAGGCGAAACAAATGCAGAATAAATCCGTGAACACGAGTATTGTGTTCACGGATTTCATAATTATAGGACTGAAATGGTATTTATGTAAAAAAGGACTCCCGTTCGGAAGTCCTTTAAAAACTATCGTTTTATATCATCAGTTCGCAGACAAGCTCGGAGAATTCCGCCGTGTCATCTATCGGAAGTCCTGCCGCCAGTAAGCTCTGCGCGTACAGAAGCTTTGCGTATTTTTTTGTTTTTTCCTTATCCTCGTTATACGCCTTTTTGAGCGATTCAAAAACAGGATGTGCGCCGTTGATTTCAAGAACTCGCTGCGCCTTGACGGACTGCCCCATGCTTACAGCCTCCGGCAGAGAAGCAAAATACTTCTCCATTTCAAGTGTGACATCGCCCTGTGTTGTGAGGCATACGGGACGGGAAACGAGCTTATGCGAAATTCTGCACGCTGCAAGAGCTCCGTCAAGCGCGTCCTTTACGAAATCGAGCAACTCGCGGTTTTCCTCATCCTGCTTGTTGGCTTTCTCCTTTTCCTCTTCGGATTCAAGGTCAAGCTCCTCGGAGGAAACAGAGCAAAACGTCTTTTCATTGTATGATGCGAGCATATTCATCAAGAACTCGTCGATATCATCCGTGAGATACAGAACATCATAGCCCTTTGCTCTGACTGTTTCTGTCTGCGGAAGCGTTTTAAGTGCCGTGATGCTCTCGCCGACGGCAAAATAAATATGCTTCTGCTCCTGGCTCATCGCGTCCGTATAATCCTTGAGCGTTATCAGCTTGTCCTTATCGGCTGAATAGAACAGCAGGAAGTCCTGAAGCTGGTCTTTGTTCTGCCCGTATGTATTGAGTATCGCGTATTTCATCTGCAGTCCGAAGCTGTGATAGAATTTTTCGTACTTTTCTCTGTCATTTTCGACAAGTTTCGCGAGCTCTGATTTGATTTTCTTCTCAATACTGTTCGCGATCACCTTGAGCTGACGGTCATGCTGCAAAAGCTCACGGGAAATATTGAGCGACAGATCCGGTGATTCGACAACACCGCGCACAAATCGGAAATGGTCGGGAAGCAGCGCGTCGCAGTGCTCCATGATCATAACGCCCGATGAATAAAGCTGAAGTCCCGCCTGATAATCCTTGGAATAATAATTGGCCGGCGCCTTCGTCGGAATGAAGAGCATCGCCTTATAGCTGACCGTACCCTCGGCGGAAACGCGGATGACGGCGGCAGGGTCTTCCCAGTCAAAGAACTTCTCTTTGTAGAATTCTTTGCACTCGTCCTCGGTCACTTCGTTTTTCGGTCTCTGCCAGATAGGAATACGGCTGTTGATGACCTCGTTTGAAACGCAGTCACGCCACTCTTTTTTCTTGGTGCCGTCCTCTTTGAGTTCATCCGTTTCCACGTATTCGCTCTTGTTTACATCCATGTAAATCGGCCATCTGACGTAATCGGAATACTTTTTCACAAGCTCGGAAAGCGTATTGGAGTCAAGATATTCGGAATATTTTTCGTCCTCCGTATCCTCTTTCAGCTCCATTATCACATCCGTACCCCATGTTGCGCGCTCGCTCGGTGAGATCGTATATCCGTCAGCACCCGTGGATACCCACATATTTGCACCGTCTTCTCCGTATGCTCTGGAAATAACCGTGACGCGCGATGCGACCATAAAGGCCGAATAAAAACCGACGCCGAACTGGCCGATGATATCAAGTTCCTCTTTTGTAACGTCATTGTCCTTTTTGAATGAAAAGGAACCGCTTTTTGCGATCACGCCGAGATTCTGTTCAAGCTCGGCCGCCGTCATGCCGACGCCGTTATCCGATACCGTTATCATGCGCGTTGTTTTATCGGTTTTGATATCGATTTTGAAATCGTCGCGGGAAAGTCCGACATTCTCATCTGTCAGCGACATATAGCACAGCTTGTCTATCGCGTCGGAAGCGTTGGAGATGATCTCGCGCAGGAAAATTTCTCTGTTTGTGTATATCGAATTCACCATGAGGTCAAGAAGTCTTTTCGACTCTGCCTTGAATTGCTTCTTTGCCATAATGAGCCTCCACTGTAAATATGATTTTTAGCACTCAGAGCTCCCGAGTGCTAAAAATAATTTATCACTATATGAAAGATATGTCAATATCTCAATTGTTAATTTTTCAGCTTCTGACCTCAACGATTTTCAGATCGTCAGCCGTAAAATTCGTCTGTGAGAGCACCGCGTCCGTAATTCTGGCAACGGCGGCTGTTGACAAGCCGTCTGCCGAGGCCGGAACTGTCACGTCGATCCCGCCGTCCGTTATGAAAACAACACATTCTTCAAAGCCTTTGGCAAGGATAAGTCCTTCAAGCTCT
>JAZRYQ010000267.1:0-4105 GCA_045600805.1 Candidatus Alloscillospira sp.
ATCCTTCAGGAATCCGGCATTCCCGCAATCTTTGCAGGAATCATGCTCGGCGCACTGTTTATCGCTTCTGTCGGTACAGGTGCCGGTCTTGCACTCGGTATTGCCACGGTCATCAACCGTGAGCTTATCCAGAAGAAGGCAAAGAATATGAAGATGAACGCAGATACGATGAACAAGCTTCTTATCGTCATCGTACTTGCTCTGGCAACGGCGCGTTCCTGCACACCGATCGGAGACACGATACTCAAGTTTGCGTTCATGTCTATGGGACTGCGCGGCTGCACGGTATTTGCTCCGCTGTGCTTCCTCATTTGGGCAAAGAACAAGGTAAACGGCAATTTCGCCTTTGTCTCTATCGTCGGAGGCTCACTTGTTGCGCTGATCCTTGGTGTTCTGAACCTGTTTGAGGTCATGAAGCTGCCTTGTGACGCCGTATTCCCCGGTGTCGCAGTCGGACTTATCGTTATGTTTGTCGGTCTTGCCGTCGGCAAAGATAAGTCAAAGCTTGCATAAACTCTTTCGTCGCCAAAGTCAATTTTGACTTTGGCGACGATTTTTACTCGCGCTCCATCGCATCGGGCTTTGCCCTCTTTGACCTAAGCGAGGGCAAGCTAAGCTTGCCTCAGGGTGTTTTTGCGGCGGCAAAGCTGCCCCAAAAACAGATCCGGTTTCATTCCTCCGCTTCGCAGAAGAACTCTGTGAGACTTTGTTTACAGTATAAAATCCGTGAAGTGTAAAAACTTCACGGATTTTTATATCTTATTTAAAAGTTTTTTAACCTATTGCGCATTTGAACGGAGTATAATATAGAAAAATAAGGATATTCGGAGGTATTGCGATGAATGCACTGCTGCTTTTAAAAAGCAAAGCAAACGTAGCACTCGTATATGACAATAACACTATAAGACAGGGCCTTGAAAAAATGCGCGCGTGGGGGTATACGGCCATACCCGTTATCAATCAGGCCGGTGATTTCATCGGCTGCATCAGTGAAGGCGATTTTTTGTGGAGCATGGCGGACTCGGGCGAGATCAGCATCAAATCCATGGAGAATAAACCCCTGAAGGACATCATCCGCCCGGGCTGGAATCCCGCTGTGAGAGTTGACGTACCGATGGATGAGCTGCTTGAGCGCTCGATGAATCAGAACTTTATTCCCGTCGTTGATGACAGAAACAAATTCATCGGCATCATAACAAGACGTGATATCATTTCCTATTTTGTGAAAAAATCTTCCGAAAAACAGTAAACACAATACAGTATGTGAAAGCTCGACGACAAAGTCAATGACTTTGTCGTCGATTTAAATTGACAATTTCCTGCTAATATTATACACTCATATCAACAAAAAGGGTGGAGGGGAACAAAACGAAAAAGATATTTGCCGCGATACTTGCCGCAGTTCTGCTGCTTGCGCTTACGTCCTGCGGGCAGAGGTCAGACCATGCGATAAGCGAGTACATGATGGAGCTCGATATTTCGGATTTTGATGACTTCAAAATCCTTCAGCTTACGGATATCCATGTCGCAAACAAGGATGACCGCGAGCGCCAATACAGATTTCTTGACAAAATAATCACAAAAGCCGATGCCGACATGATCGTCATCACCGGCGATATGTTCACGTTTGCAGACAAAAATGTTCTGAATGAGCTGTTTGATGTGATAGATTCTTACGATATCCCGTGGACATGCACATTCGGCAACCATGATGAGCAGTGCTATTTCTCCATCGACTATATGACGGATTATCTGAATCATTACGGCTCAAACTGCCTTTTCCGTGACTTGCAGGATGACGATATCTTCGGAAACGCGAATTTTGCGATAAACCTGAACAAAAACGGCGAGCTTTTTGAGCAGCTTATCCTTATGGACAGCAACCGTTATAATTTCGGAGAATATATAGGCTATGATTATATAAAGCCCGACCAGATCGCGTGGTATGACGAGCTTGTTGATTATACGACCGCGCAGAACGGAGGGGAAACTGCGCAATCGCTTCTCTTTTTCCATATTCCGCTTCCGGAGTGGAACGATGCATGGGATGCTTACGAAAACGGCAGCCCGGATGCTGAGTATCTGTACGGCGCGAAAAACGAAAAAACGTGTTCCCCGGATCATAACAGCGGATTTTTTGATAAGATCCTCGAAAAAGGCTCCACAAAGCTGATCGCCGTCGGGCACGACCATCTGAATAACTTTATCATTAAGTACAAGGGCATTTATCTTGCATACGGTGTGAATACCACAGACAGGATATATTTCACAGAAGAGCTTCTCGGCGGCAGGGTGATCACACTCAAATCAGACCATTCGCTTGCATTTTCCGATGTACTTGTCGATTATGATGACTATGAATAGGGAGGACGCCAAAATGAAAAAAAGAAAGTCTGTTCTTTTGCTTGTTCTGCTCTGTCTTGTCGGCTCCTTTATCAATTTCTATGCGACAAATCTGCTGTTTTCGGACCTGTCCAATATGTTTTACGGCGTACATGATATCTATATAATCTCGTCGATACCGCTTTTTTTAATCGCCGTTGACTTTGTCGCAGCGTTCATTTTCGTCATGCGTTATACGCGCTATCCGGAGTATAAACGCGCGATGATAAATCTGTATACGATCTATCTTGCCCTGCTTTCCGCTGCCGGCGTTGTGTTCAGCATACTCACGGGTACGATAATTTATCACAGCTTTACAGCGCCGTATCCGTTTTCCTGCTACGGCTTGCTCATGCTGATCGTTCACGCGCTGCTGCTGATTTTCGCCGTTACAGCAAATGTCTGCGCTCGCAGAAAGCTCCCGAAGGCCGCGCAGCGCAAGCATTTCAAGCTCAAATACATACTTTACAGTATCGTGCTTGTGTTCCTCACGTATTTCACCTTCAGCAAATTCGGCGCACTGCTTTATGCGCCTGTGTATGTGCAGTTGCGGACGCTGTATATGACGTTTCCGTTTTATGTTTCGCTTATCCTGCCGCTTTTGCTGCTTGCGCATGTCGTATTGTATTTTCTGGACTGGTACGTCGGCAGGGAAAAGACGGAGCTTATCCATATCATCGTGATATTTGTGCTGAATCTGATTTTCGGTATCGCGATTTTCATTATCGGGTATTACAACACTGGCTTTATCTCCGCGGTTTCTCCGGCGCTTGCGCTTGAACGCCTTGCGACCTACCCCGTGAACACGGTTTTCCAGTTTGCTGCCATGTTCATTTTAAGCCTTTATTACATGATTTACGCGATCATAACGTATCGGAAAAGCAAAGCTTTCAAATCGTCAACAAAGTCTTTCAGACTTTGCTGACGAAAAAACTCGCGCTCCATCGCATCGGGCTTCGCCCTCTTTGGTCGGCGCGAGGGCAAGCTTCGCTTGCCTCAGGGTGTTTTTGCGGCGGCAAAGCTGCCCCAAAAACAAATTTGACTTTATTACTCCGCTTCGCGGAGTAACTCTGTGAGACATTGTATTCAGTTTAAAAAGCTCTCCTCATATAAAGGAGAGCTTTTTACTATTCACTGTCATCTTCAAAAGAGTATTCGTTCAATGCCTCAAAATCAAGGAATTCAGATAACGTCATGTTGAACGCGATCGCTATTTTATGAAGTGTCGCAACGCGGGGATTTTTCGTCAGACCTCGCACGATATTGTCAAGCGTTGATTGCTTGACATCGCTCATTGCAGCGAGCTTATTGATCGCAAATCCGCGCTCTTTGCAGAGAGAACAGATACGCTGAATATATAATTCGGAATAATCCATAATTCTTCACCCTTATCATAAATTTACCCGTTTATGGGTTAATTTATGATAACTTGTAAAAACACAACAATTACCCGAATACGGGTTGACATTGCCGCGCTTTTTGTTGTATTATGAATAAAAAGAGGTGAGAATGATGCCGGATTATAAGAAAATGTACTGTCTGCTGTGTAAAGCAATCGACGACGATACATGCGAGGATGATCCAGCCGTTTGTGAATAAAGCGATCGGAGCCGCATTTTCCTGCAATATCATAGAAAGGATTCCTGTGATTCAGCCTCCCCCGCTGATTCACGGGAATCCTTTTCTGAATAAAAAAACACCGCGGAAAATCCACGGCATTTCA
>JAZRYQ010000268.1:0-12721 GCA_045600805.1 Candidatus Alloscillospira sp.
ATTCTGTTTTCCTTCGGTATATCGTGGTTTTCTCTGTAAATTACAAATTTTGAGCCGATGACCTGCACAGGCTCTGCTCTGAGCGTTCTGCAAAGCTCATCGCACACCTCGCGCGGTGACAATAGCGTATTGTCAAGCACCCGCCCTTTTATGAGCTCTCTTGCTTTCAGCGCATCATCGACCTGCTTTACAAGGTTTT
Source organism: Candidatus Alloscillospira sp. (assembly GCA_045600805.1). Lineage (GTDB taxonomy): Bacteria > Bacillota > Clostridia > Oscillospirales > Oscillospiraceae > Alloscillospira. Next base: position 200 of record JAZRYQ010000268.1, read on the forward strand.
CCGTGATACCGCCTTTACCGACCTGTACGATCGTATCGATCGTGTTTGCCAGGGCTCTCAACTGTGCTCTCTGTCTTCCGTTTAACATTTTTATTCCTCCAAATATTCGGCAAGCAGCTTGGAAAACTTTTTGAGTGCTTTGCCTCTGTGCGATATTGCGTTTTTTTCGTCCGGTTTTGCTTCTCCGAGACTTTTGTTTAAATCTTTTGACATGAAAATCGGGTCGTAACCGAAGCCGCCGCTGCCGACAGGTTTCGTTAATATCTCGCCTTCACAGCTTTCTTCCGCCGTGATGATATCGCCGTTCGGGAAAACCGCCGCGATGCAGGAAACAAACCGCGCCGCTCTGTCTGTTTTCCCCTCCATGTTTTTTAAAAGAAGCTCATAACGCCCGACATCGGTAAGTCCTTCGCCGCCGTAACGCGCCGAATGGACTCCCGGCGCTCCTTTGAGCGCATCAACGACAAGCCCGGAATCATCGGCAATCGCAGGAAACCCGGACAGGCAGCAGGCGCTCTGGGCTTTTATGATCGCATTGTCGCGGAAGGTCTGACCGTTTTCATCGGGATCGGAGGATATTCCCGCTTCCTTCATAGAAATTACTTCGATTCCGATTTCTCCGAGGATATCACGCAGTTCGATGAGTTTTTTTGCATTGTTGCTCGCCAGCACGAATTTCATTCAAAAAGCGCCTCCACGAATCCGCGTCCGTCAAATGCAAGCAGGTCATCAGCTTTTTCACCGACGCCGACATATTTGACCGGAATCTTCATCTGGTCGGCAATGGCCAGCGCGATACCGCCCTTTGCCGTACCGTCAAGCTTTGTCAGAACGATGCCTGTGATGCCGGCGGATTCTTTGAACTGCTTTGCCTGGATAAGTCCGTTCTGTCCTGTTGTCGCGTCTATGACAAGCAACGTCTCACGGTCAGCATCCGGAAGCTCCCTGTCAATAACGCGGCTGATTTTATTCAGCTCATTCATGAGATTTGATTTATTGTGAAGTCTTCCGGCGGTGTCGCAGATAATGACGTCCGCGTCGCGCGCCTTGGCTGCGGCTATGGAATCGAAAACGACAGCAGCGGGGTCCGAATTTTCTTCATGGCGCACGATATCGCACCCGGCGCGCTCTGCCCAAATGGTAAGCTGCTCGGCAGCAGCCGCCCTGAACGTGTCTCCGGCACAGAGAAGGACTTTTTTACCCTCGCTTTGCATTTTTACGGCAAGCTTGCCGATCGTCGTCGTTTTGCCGACGCCGTTTACACCGATGACAAGAATGATAGACGGCTTTGTTTCAAGCTTTAATTCGATCGTACCGACCGCAAGCTTTTCCGTTAAAATATCCACAAGCGCCGCTTTGATATCTTCGCCTCCGCGCAGACCTTCTCTCTTGGCAGTTTCGCGGAGCTCCTCGACTGCCTCCGTCGTCGTTTCAACGCCGATATCGGCAAGTATCATCATTTCCTCGAGCTCATCGTAAAACTCATCGTTTGCACCCGTAAAGGAGGCAAAAAGGCCGTTTATCTGCGCGGCCATATTCTTTTTTGTTTTGGAAAGTCCCTGTTTTATTTTGTCAAAAAAGCCCATGTTCTACTCCTTATCCGGAAATATAATCCTATTTTTCAACGATTGATTTTTCAGCCTCCGCAAGGTCGATATCAAGCACTCTCGAAATGCCCTGCTCCTGCATGGTGACACCGTACAGTACGTCCGCCTCTTCCATCGTGCCGCGTCTGTGCGTAATGACGACCATCTGCGTTTTATCGCACATGCAGCGCATATACTCCGCAAATTTTCTGACGTTCGCTTCATCGAGCGCCGCTTCTATCTCGTCCATCACGACAAACGGAGCCGGTCTTACCTTTAAAACCGCAAAGTAAAGCGCTATTGCGACGAACGCCTTTTCTCCGCCTGACAAAAGCGTTATTGTTTTGAGCGATTTTCCGGGCGGCTGAACTTTGATTTCAATTCCGCAGTTTAATATATCGTTTTCGTCCTCGAGTTCGAGATTTGCCTTGCCGCCTCCGAAAAGCTCAAGGAACGTCGCTTTGAACTGCTCGTTTATCGTTTGGAATTCCTTTGTAAATATGGCGCGCATTTCATCGGTGATACCGGTGATGATCTCAAGCAGCTCATTTTTCGCTTTTTCAATATCATCGCGCTGCTCTGTCAGATACGTATAGCGCGTATTCACTCTGTCAAATTCCTCGATCGCGCCAAGATTCGGATTTCCGAGCTTTGACATCGAGCGTTTTAATTCCGCTGCGTGTTTTTTTGCTTCTGTCTCGTTCTCTATCGGCTTTTTCTGCTCGATAGCAGCCGAGCGCGTGAGCTCATATGTGTCCCACAGCTTATCTATGAGCTGGTTTTCTTCCATCTGCGCGGCCTGAAGCTTCTGCTCAAACCTCGCGCTCTCGCGTTCAAGATTCAGCAGGTCATTGTTTTTGTCCTGCAAAAGCTTATTATGGTGTGTGCGCTCGGCTTCGATGCGCATTTTTTCCTCCGTCACGCCGTCAATGCGCTCTTTTAACGCATTGACCTCATTTTGCGCGTCGGAAAGTCTTTTTGCACATTTCTCTATTTCGGTGCGTATACCCTCCGCTTTCAAATCAAGCGATTCTATATAAGAAAGCTGCCTTTCTCTGCCGCCCTCCAGACCCGCTCTCAGCGTTTCAAGCTCGGCATTGGACGCGATCTCCGCTTCTCGCTGCGCAGTAAGCGACGCCTTTTCTGCGCGCAGCTCTGACAGGCGCTCAGAAAGCTCCGTTCTTGTCTTTTCAATGATTTCACGGTCTTCATTCAAAAGCTCTATTTCGTTTTTCAGCTCATCGTATTCGCTTTCAAGCGTTTCAAGCGTTTTGCGGGTGCGTGATATTTCCGCGTCATTTTCGGCTATTCTTGTTTTCAGTGTCTCGGAATCCGCTTTGATGGCATCAATGCTTGCATTCGCCGCGTCAAGCATCATAGTATAATGCGTCATGTCCGCTTCGCGCTTCGTAACATTGCTTACAAGCTCGATCTGATTGTTTTTTGCATCCTCCAAAGCATTTTGCGCGTCTTCAAGCTCGGCTTTTGCCGCTTTGTATGCGTCGGTGCTTTTTTCAAGCTCCTTTGCAAGCTCCGTTATGCGTTGATTCAGGTTTTCAAGCTCGTTTGCTCTTGACAGGATACCCGCGTTTTTGGAGACAGAGCCGCCCGTCATGGAGCCGCCGGCATTCATGACCTGCCCGTCAAGCGTGACGATCCTGAATCTGTTTGAATATTTCCTGCCTAATGCTATCGCGTCATCAAGCGTCCGGCACACCGCCGTTCTGCCGAGGCAGTATTCAAACACGCTTCTGAATTTCTCGTCGAATTTTACAAGGTCGATCGCAAGACCTTCAAAGCCCTCTTCGTTTTCAAGACCGCGCTCATTAAGGCGCGAGCCCCTTGTCGATGAAACGGGCAGAAATGTCGCTCTTCCGGCGTCTCGGCGCTTCAGCAGATTTATAGCAGCCTTACCGTCCTCCTCACGGGAAACGATAATATCCTGCATAGCGCCGCCGAGCGCCGTTTCTATCGCTATCGTATATCGCTCCGACACTTTAATAAGCGCAGCGACCGTACCGTGTACTCCGTTCAATACGCCGCGCTGGGCCTCCTGCATGACAGTTTTGACGGCTTTTGAGTACCCCTGATACTCCTTTTCCATTTCCGAAAGCAGCGCTATGCGCGAGCGCATTGCCTGCGTATCCATATCAAGCTTTTGCCGTCTTGCTTCAAGCTCCGAGGCTTTTGCGCGTCTTGCATCGCAGCGCATCGTGTAGCCTTTTATCACATTTTCGCCGGATGCTTTTGCTTTTTGCGCCTTTTCAAGCTCCAAGACCGCCGCGTTTCTGCCTTTTTCAAGCTCATCAAGCCTGCTTTTGGCCTCGAGTGCATTTTTCGCAGCCGTTGTGCCTCTGTCCTCCATCTCCTGCGCTTTTGACGCAAGCGCGGATATATCGGATCTTGTCTGCGAAATCCTCTGCGCAAGATCCGCCTCCTTGCCGAGCAGGACATTCATTTCCGCTCCGGCTTTTCCCGAGCTTTCGGCGTTGTCACGCGCTTGTCCCGAAATTTCGTTTTCACTTGCCTGTGCTGCGGCGATTTTTTCTTCAAGCTCTGTTATATGCTTTTTCTGCGCTTCTATCTGCGCTCGGATGCTTTCATCGTGCGAGCCCTGTTCTGATATATCAGCTTCCACTCTGGCGCGCTCGGATAGGCAGGACTCAAGGTTTGCCTGCAAAACAGCACCCGTGCTGTCGATTTCCGCAGCTTTTGCTTCGCTTTTCGCCAAAAGCTCTCTCAGCTTCTCGGCTTCCACGTCTTTATCGTGCATTTTTTCGGAAAATGCTTCTGTTTCCGAATAAAATGCTTCCAAAGAGGCGCGTGCTTCCTTCAGCCTTTCATCAGCGCCGCTCTGCTCTGTATGGAGCCTTATGATATCGTCGTGCAGCTTTTCAAGGCTTTCTGCCCATAAGGAAATTTCTATTCCGCGCAGCTCATCGCGCAGGACAAGATATTTTTTTGCCGTCTCCGCCTGCTCTCTGAGCGGCTCGACCTGCAAGGCAAGCTCTGATATTTTATCATTCACGCGCACAAGGTTTTCGTCTGTCCGCTCAAGCTTGCGCTCGGATTCTTCTTTTCTGTGACGGTAACGCGATATTCCCGCCGCCTCTTCAAAAATCGAACGTCTGTCCGTTGATTTTGCCGACAGTATCTCATCAATACGCCCCTGGCCGATGATGCTATACCCCTCGCGGCCCATACCTGTGTCCATCAAAAGCTCGTTCACATCGCGCAGTCTGCACGATGTACGGTTTATATAATATTCGCTCTCGCCCGACCTGTAATAACGGCGTGTTATCATGACCTCTGTATTGTCGATCGGTATCGAACCGTCTTCGTTATCAAGGATAAGCGACACCTCAGCATAGCCCATCTGTCTGCGTTTTTCCGTGCCGCCGAAGATCACATCCTCCATCTTGCCGCCTCTGAGCGCTTTGGAGGACTGCTCGCCCGTTACCCAAAGGATCGCATCGGCAATATTCGATTTTCCGCTTCCGTTCGGTCCGACGACGCATGTCACCGGTTTATCAAATGTAAGCCTTGTTTTATCTGCAAAGGATTTAAAGCCCTGTATTTCCAAAGCCTTCAGCTTCAAACCTTCCACTCCCCACAACCATGATTTGTTTAATGATTTATTATACTACAAAATTCATCTTTTTTCAATGTATATTTCGCATCCCGGAATATCCGTTTTTCCCTCGATGTTTATTCTCATGTTGGGAAACAGGCGCTCAAGCTCCGCGATATTCTGTTTTTTCTGTCCGGTCATCTGCGAAATACGTCTTTTATTTACGCAAAGCGTGACTTTATCCGCATTCTCGATTTTCTGAAGCATCGACACTGCTTTATTCAAAAACATTCTTGCGTACACTATCTCTCCGAATGCGGGATGATACGCTCCCGCGGCGGCTTCTCCTCCGGATAACTCGTCCGACGGATTTAAGCCGAGCCTGATGACCGGTATTCCGGCGTTTTCAAAAACGGGTACAATGCGTGCGCACCATTCGCACGCCTGCGCGACGGTATGCTCATGATAGCGCCCCGCTTTCCACATATCATACAGCGGCGTATCACGGATGATGACCGTCGGATAAATCCTCACGCCGTCGGGAGAAAGCGCGCACAGCTTTCCTGCCGTGGCAATACTTTTTTCAAGCGTATCGCCGGGCAGTCCCGTCATCATCTGCAAAATCAGTTCAAAGCCATATGCTTTTACAAGCTTCGCAGCATACTCCGACTGCGCAGATGTGTGGCCGCGTCCTGCCTGTCTGAGCACCTCATCGTCCATGGACTGACATCCGAGCTCGATCGTATGAACGCCGTACTGCCGAAGCAGATGCAGCGAATGCTCGCTTATACAGTCGGGACGTGTTGAAAGTCTGAGCTTTCCGCCGACCTGCGTGATGTCGGATGCCGCGGAAAGGAGGCTTATCTGCTCGTTTTCAGGTATGGCCGTGAAGCTTCCGCCGTAAAACGCAAGCTCGCAGTCAGCTAAATCAAGCCCGATTTTCACGGCGTTTTCGATTGCCGCCTTTACGGTTGCCGCCGTTGCCGGTGTAGTTTGCCCGGAAATGCGCTTCTGGTTGCAGAAAACGCAGTTATTCGGACATCCTGAATGCGGCACAAAAACGGGTATCACTTTTCTTTTTGCGCTCATAGCTTACTCAGCGCGTTTTTCGCCGCATCCTGCTCGGCACGCTTTTTGCTTCTGCCCTCGCCGCGGCCGATCTCTTCGCCGTTTAAATAAACAGCAGCGGAGAAATGCTTGTCATGGTCAGGACCGTATGAATCGACAAGCGCATATGTTATTTTCTGCGGGCCCGTGCGCTGAAGGACCTCCTGAAGCTCCGTTTTATAATCGTGACTGTCGGCTTCGACATTTTCTCTGCGCGACAAAATAAATTTGTGAATTATACGCTTTACGCTTTCAAATCCACCGTCGATATAAATCGCCGCCAGCACGGCTTCAACGGCGTCTGCTTTGATGGACGGTCTTTCTCGGCCGCCCGTCACCGTTTCACCGTGACTTAAAAGCAGATACTCTCCGAGCCCGAGCTCGTCAGCCGTGACGACAAGGCTCCGCTCACAAACCAACTCAGCGCGAAGACGCGTCATTTTTCCTTCGGGCATTGTGGGCTCGTTTCTGAACAGATATTCCGCTGTTATCATGCCGAGGATCGAATCGCCTAAAAATTCAAGGCGCTCGTTGCAGGCTTCGGCCGGCAGATGACGTTCGTTTGAATAGGAACTGTGCGTCAGTGCGTGCTGTAAAAGCGATTTGTCGTGAAACTCATAGCCGAGTTTTTCTTCAAGCTTTTTCATAATTATGCTCCTTCAAATTGAAGGGGCAGCATAGCCGCCCCCGATGATTTACTGTGTTGATATCCATTTTGACGCGTATTCGACAGAGCCGCTTTCAACGGCTGTCTTTGCCTGTCGTACCGCGTTTTTGATCGCTTCGGCGTTTGATGAGCCGTGTGCCTTGATAACGGGCTTTGATATACCGAGCAGCATTGTGCCGCCGATCTTATTCGTATCGAGCTTATTTTTAAGAGAATAAAGGCTTTTTTTCATAAGCAGCGCGCCGAGCTTTGTCATTACGTTCTCGTTAATGATATTTTTCAGCTCGGACATGACGAAAAGTGCCGTTCCTTCCGCTGTTTTCAGCAAAATGTTTCCCGTAAAGCCGTCGCAAACCGCGATATCGCACGCGCCGAGCATGACTTCTCTTGCCTCAACATTTCCGACGAAATTAATTATGCCTTCTTCGTCAAGCTGCTTTAACAGTCCGTATGCCTCTAATTGCAGATCCGTTCCCTTTGTTTCCTCGGTGCCGTTATTGACAAGACCGACGCGCGGATTTTCCATTTTCTCGGCACACTTCATATAGCTCGTGCCGAGAAGGGCAAACTGCTGAAGATACTCTGCCGTGCACGTTACGTTTGCTCCGCAGTCGATTATCATTACCTTGCCCGTTTTCGTGGGCAAGATCGGTGCAAGGCATGCTCTGCGCACGCCCTTGATCCTTTTTACAACAAGCGTCGCACCTGCAAGCAGCGCGCCCGTGCTTCCGGCCGACACGATCGCGTCAGCCTTTCCCTCTTTCAAAAGGTTGAGTCCTACTGTCAGGGATGAATCCGGTTTTCTTCTGTATGCGACGGCCGGATCGTCCGTCATTTCTATGACCTGCGAGGCGTTCATGACCTCAACGCCTTTCGGCAGCTCAGACATTCCGAGAGTGTTCACCGCGCGCATGATCTCGTCTTTTTTGCCGCAGAGCACAATATCCACTCCGTACTCCTGGTTTGCGTCAATACAGCCCTTCACAACCTCAAAAGGTGCATTGTCTCCGCCCATTGCATCTACTGCTATTTTCATTCTCAGCCCCCGTTCTTCTATATTTTTCCTTCTGCCGTCAATCTGTCAATGATTTCAAGTGAACGCTTTGATATTTCAAGATTTTTGTTTCGTTTTCCCTTTACTTTATATCCGAGCGGCTCGATGATACCGAAGTTTATATTCATCGGCTGGAAGTTACCCGACACGGCTCCGCCGGAGACATAAAGGGCGAGAGAACCGATCGCTGTTTCCGCCGGAAAATCAACAGGCGCAAGTCCCAAAAGCTCATGTGCCGTTTCGATTCCGACAAGCATACCGGATGCCGCAGATTCAACGTACCCCTCAACGCCCGTCATCTGCCCCGCGAAGCTGACATTCTTATTATTCCGCAGTCTGTAATACCGGTCAAGCAGTCTCGGTGAATTCAGATATGTATTTCTGTGCATCACGCCGTAGCGCACAAATTCGGCGTTTTTCAGCGCCGGTATCATAGAGAAGACACGCTTCTGTTCGGGAAATTTCAGATGTGTCTGAAATCCGACGATGTTGTAAATCGTTCCGTCAGCGTTATCACGGCGAAGCTGAACGACGGCATACGGATCCTGTCCCGTTCTCGGGTCGGTAAGCCCCACAGGCTTCATAGGACCGAAGCGCATGGTGTCCTCTCCGCGGCGTGCCATTACCTCGATGGGCATACAGCCCTCAAAAACGCCGCCGTCGTCGAAGCCGTGCATTTCCGCCTCCTGCGCGTATGAAAGCTCAATTCGAAATGCCTTGTATTCCTCCTCGCTCATCGGGCAGTTTATATAATCCGCACTGCCTTTCCCGTACCGTGACGCAAAATAGGCATTTTCCATGTCAATGCTGTCATACGTCACGATCGGCGCCGCAGCATCATAGAAATTCAGCGGTTTTCCATCCTCGTCAAGAAGCGCAAGCTTCTCGGCAAGTGCGTCTGATGTGAGCGGACCTGTTGCGATCACGCATCTTTCATCCGGTATTTCCGTGACCTCGGCTTCCGTCACGGAAATAAGCGGGTGATTTCTTATTTTTTCCGTCACGGCATTTGAAAAGCCCACTCTGTCAACTGCAAGCGCTCCGCCGGCGGGAACGCGATGCGCATCGGCACATTCCATGATGATGCTGCCCATACGCCGCATTTCTTCTTTCAGAAGTCCCACAGCGTTTGAAAGGTCGTCTCCGCGGAATGAATTTGAACACACAAGCTCCGCAAAACCGTCGGCAACATGCGCAGGCGTTCTTTTTTTCGGCTTCATCTCGATAAGCTCGACCTCAATGTTTCTTTTGGCAAGCTGCCAGGCGCATTCGCTTCCGGCAAGCCCCGCTCCGATAACCTTAACTTTCATGATCGGCTCCTGACTCTTTTGTCTTTCTTCCGGTTTTTCCGGATGTTGCTTTTTCCGTTTTGTTGTCGGTTTTCTTCTTATAGCCTCCGCGCTTGTCCTCGGGAACAAATGCTTTGCACTGCTCGTTTATGCAATACGGTTTCTTATAACCTCTTCCGCTTTTTTTGAACATGGTCTGTCCGCATTCGGGGCAGTTATCCTTGACCGGTACATCCCATGTAAGGAAATCACACGTTTTGCTCAGATGCTCACAGGCGTAATAGGTGTAACCGTTTTTCGATGTACGCTTTAATATTCTGCTTCCGCATTTCGGGCATTTACCCGGCATTTCTATCACAAGCGGCTTCGTAAAGCTGCACTCCGGATATCCGGGACAGGCAAGGAACCGTCCGAAACGGCCGGATTTTACGACCATCTGTCTTCCGCAGACATCACACACCTCGTCTGACACTTCATCCGGCACTTTTATGCGTTCGCCCTCCAGCGCCGTTTCGGCATTTTCAAGTGACTGTTCAAAGCCGCCGTAAAACTCCTTTAATACCTCGTGCCAGTCTTTATCGCCTTTTTCGACATCGTCGAGAGTATCCTCCATGCGGGCTGTGAATTTCAAATCAACGATGTCCGTAAATTTATCCTTCATCAGCTCCGTGACGACCTCGCCGAGCGGTGTCGGCTTTAAATTCTTGCCTTCTTTTACGACATATTCCCTGTCGATGATCGTCGATATCGTCGGCGCATAGGTGCTCGGTCTGCCGACGCCTGTTTCCTCCATTTCACGCACAAGCGTTGCTTCGGTAAAGCGGGCGGGCGGCTGCGTGAATTTCTGTTCCTTGGCGATATCCTCAAGTGTCAGCTCCATGCCCTGCGTAAGCTCCGGCAGAGGAAATGTTTTCTCTTCTTTATCATCGTCTCTGCCCTCGTCATACACTGCGGTATAGCCGGCAAAGCGCTGTACGGAATGACTGGCTCTGAAGATATAGCCTGCGGAGGAAGCATCGACTGTGACCGTATCATAAACTGCGCTTGCCATCTGACAGGCGACAAATCGGCTCCATATCAGTCTGTAAAGCTTATACTGCTCACTCGTTACGCTGCCTTTTATATCCTCCGGCGTGATATTGACGTTTGACGGACGAATGGCTTCGTGCGCGTCCTGCGCGCCGCTTTTTGTCTTGAATTTTCTCGGATAGCCGGGATAATATGCATCCCCGTATCTGCCTTTGATAAACACTCCCGCGGCTGAAAGCGCTTCGCCGGAAAGCCGGAGAGAATCCGTTCTCATATAGGTTATAAGACCGACCGTGCCTTCTCCCGCTATTTCAACGCCTTCGTAAAGCTGCTGCGCGATCGACATCGTCCTTCTCGGTGTCATGCCGAGCTTGCGCGAGGCGTCCTGCTGGAGCGTGGAGGTGATAAACGGTGCGGGCGGAGCCTTTTTGCGCTCCGCTTTCTTTATATCGCTGACAGTAAATTTATCGGCGCCGATTTTTTCCGCGATCTCATTTACCTCGTCTTCGCATTTTATATCGCGTTTTCCGTTTTCGTCACCGTAAAATCTCGCCGTGAACGGGAATTTTCCGTTATCCGAAAGCTTTACGTCAAGGTGCCAGTATTCCTCCGGCACAAAATTCTTTATCTCGTTTTCGCGGTCAACGACCATTCTCGTTGCGACGGACTGTACGCGTCCTGCCGAAAGTCCTCTTCTGATTTTTCTCCAGAGAAGCGGGCTGAGCTTATAGCCCACGATCCTGTCAAGAATCCTTCTTGCCTGCTGCGCGTTTACAAGGTCCATATCAATGGCTCTCGGCGCTTTGATACTGTCCTGCACGACTTTTTTTGTTATTTCGTTAAACGTAACGCGGCATACTTCCTGATCGTCAAGCTCCAAAAGCTCCTTCAAATGCCACGAAATTGCCTCTCCCTCTCGATCCGGGTCGGTCGCAAGATAAACTTTTTTACTTGCCTTTGCCGCTTTTTTCAAATCGTTTATCGTGTCCTCGCGGCCCTTGACAGGTCTGTAATCCGGAATAAATCCGTTTTCTATATCAACACCGATAACGCTTTTCGGCAAATCACGAAGATGTCCCATGGACGCTGTTACCTTATAGTCCGGTCCGAGATATTTTCCTATCGTCTTTGCCTTAGCCGGTGACTCGACAATTACAAGATTTGCATGGTTGCTTGCCATATTTCCTTTCTCCGTTCACTTTAATCTGAAGAATTTTCCCTTCTCCTGCACGGCGACGCCCTTGATTTCCAGCATCGTAAGCGCTGCCATCACCGTTCCGGCGGGCATGGCGCATTTTTCTATGACGTCATTCAAATGCAGTGTACCGCCTTTGAGCGCTTCGGCAACGGCTTTCTCCGTTTCGCTTAGCTTCAACGCGGCTATTTTTAAATCATAATCTTCGCTAACTTTATTGTCAATCACTTTTTTGTCGGATATTTTTTCTGGCGCTGTCGCCTGCGCCTGTACGAGCCTTCGTTCAAGTGACTTTTCGATCGGTTTTAAGGCCGATGCCGTGTGTATTTTATTCGGGAAAATCGCAGCATATTCGTCCGCTATGTCCTTGCCCGACATCACGGGTATCGCTCCCTCGCGTATCAGCATATTCGAGCCGTAGGAGGCTTCGGAATCGGCATTGGCAAGTATCGCAAATACGTCTCTTCCCTGTTCAAGCGCTTTGGCAGCCGTTATGAGCGCACCGCTCTTTTTCGGCGCTTCGACGATTAAAACACCTGCCGAAATACCGCTTATGATCCTGTTTCTTTCCGGAAAATGCGCAGGCCGCACTTCCGTTCCCGGCGGATATTCGCTGATGATACAGCCGTTTTTCACAACATCCTCAAATAATCGTTTATTCTCTCTCGGATACACGATATCCGGTCCGCTTCCGACAACGCCGACCACTTTTCCTCCGGCACGCAGCGCACCGTATGCCGCAGCAGCGTCGATCCCTTTTGCAAGTCCCGAAACGACAAGGCAGCCGGCTTTTGTAAGCTCATAGCCCATTCTCTTCGAGCTTTTCACGCCGTAGGGCGTACAGCTTCTCGTTCCCGCAACGGCAACGGCGGCTTCCTCGTCCATGACCGGCATTTTTCCGAGAATGTACAGGACGATCGGCGGATCGGATATGTTTTTGAGCCTTTCAGGGTAAACAGCATCGTTTATCGTGAGGATCGCGATGTCATCCTCCGAGCACTTATCGAGAATACGCATCACGCCG
>JAZRYQ010000269.1:0-14540 GCA_045600805.1 Candidatus Alloscillospira sp.
AGCATCGCCCGCAAGCTGTATAGTATTCGGTGTTATCTCTACGATCGTGTTTTCCTGCGTCGCTCCCGCGCCGTAATTTACATTCACGGCAAGCGCAACATCCTTCAAAAGCGACACCGTTTTCGTGACCGACACCGTTTCCGTTTCGATTTTTATCGTATCGGAAACGATCGGGGCGTCGCTTTCATCAACAAGCGTCACATTGAGGGCTTCCGTCACGGTTTTGGATATATTATCGCGGTTCAATATGACGACAGCATGGTCTACCTTTGCAAGCTCATCCTCAGGACCGGATATATTTATGCTGCCCGGCGTTATTTCAAGCGGGCCGCCGATATACCCTTCCGCTATGCTGCCGGCAAAGCTTCCGCGTATGCTTACGGGCTTTGTGGCAAGTCTTTTGACTGTGACCGTCACATACCTCGTTGAGGCGTTTGCCACTGTGATATCATTCGGATTTACATTCTGGCTGTAATCTATGCTGTATTCAAGCAGATGCGTTCCCGGGGATGTAATGGATGACATATCAACGGAAACGATTATATCGTTTCCCGAGAGCTTGGCAATGGCAAGGCGTTTGCCTTTGAGGGAAAGCGACAGCTTCTCCGTGTCTATTCCGGTGACGATAAGATTCTTGTCCTCCAGTGTTTCCTGTCCGGAATACTGGATCTCAATGCCCCGGAAATCCGTTGTCTGATCCGGATTTTCATTGATGGCGATAAAGAACCATAACGCAAAGGAAGCAAGTATCGAAATTATGATGTAAAACAGCCTGTTCATCAGCAGAGAGCTGAATTTTCCTTTAGACATTATTTTTCTTCACCTTATTTCTTATGCGTTCTCTGATTTTTGCTTTTTCCGTAATAAGCTCATTCCGGAGGAGCATTTCAAACGTTTCCGGCGTAAGACGCCGTTTCAGCATTCCGCCGACAGCGACGGAAATATCGCCCGTTTCCTCCGAAACGATGACGGCGACGGAATCGGAATGCTCCGTGATGCCAATTCCCGCTCTGTGCCTCATGCCGAGCTCACGGCTCAGATTTGTATTCGTTGACATCGGAAGCATACAGCCGGCAGCGGCGATCTTGCCTTCCGTTACGATCACGGCTCCGTCATGCAGCGGGGTATTCGGATAAAACACCTGCAAAAACAGCTCGACCGACGGTGCACAGTCCATGATCGTGCCGGACTTTACATATTCGTCAAGATGAATGTTTCTCTCGAAAACTATGAGCGCTCCCGTTTTTGTCTTTGACATGGCAATGCACGCCTCAACGGTATGTTCGACAGCTCTGTCAATTTCCTCAATATTCAGCTTTTTGGCAAAAACGCCCGTAACACTGCTGCCCATGCTGACGAGGAAGTTTCGGATCTCCGGCTGGAAAATAACGATGATCGCTATAACGCCGAGTTCAAGCGCTTTCCCGAGCAGATAATTTATCATCGTCAGATGAAGCACCTGCTCACTGGATACCCATAGCATGATGATAAGCAGAACGATGCCCTTGATCAATGCACTCGCTGTTGTTTTTCTTGCAAATATCAAGACTTTATAAATGATAAAAGCGACGATCGCAATGTCAATAAAATCCATTACCTTCATTGCGCCGAGAAGATTGCCGCCTATCCTGAATACCTCTCGGATAGACTCCATGACAGATCCCATATAAATCCCCCATACGCAGGTTTTTCATTCGTTGATTTTGGCCGTAAACGGACACAGTACCGGATAATATAATATCAGATTTTATTATTATAGTATAGTTTTCTTCCCTTGGCAATGAGATTCTTGAAACAATTTGTTAAATTATCAAAAAACTTATGCTCTGACGATTTTGCCGAGTGCGTAAAGCAGCCTTTCGACATCGTGCATTGTATTAAATGCCGAATAGCTGACGCGGACAGTACCTGTATCGACCGTTCCCGCAGTTTCGTGCGCAAGCGGAGCACAGTGCATTCCGGCACGCACACATATTCCCGCGTCGGCGAGCTTTTCCGCCGCGATGACGGAATCCATACCGTCTATCGTAAAGGATACGACACCTGTCTGATTTTCAAAGCTTTTATCGCAGAACACGGTAATTCGGTCAAGCTCCGCCAGCTTACGGCACGTTTGCACGGCGAGCTTTTTTTCATATGCCGCGATTTTCTGCGGCGTTTTCTTTTTTACAAAATCAAGCCCTGCGCAAAGGCCGGCAATTCCCGGCATATTATGCGTTCCCGCTTCCCCGGCATCCGGCAGAAACGGCGGCATTGCCGTATTTCTTGAATCCGAGCCCGTACCGCCGTGGATAAACGGTTTCACACCGCTTTTGCAAAGCAGAAGTCCCGTTCCCTGCATACCGTACAGCGACTTATGACCGGGCATTGCCATAAATTCGGCGTTCAGTCTTGTAAAATCGAGGTCAAGCACACCCGCCGCCTGCGATGCGTCAAGAATGAGCGGCACGTCTTTTTCTCTGCATATGTCCGCTATTTCATATATCGGAAGCGCATAACCGAATACATTTGAAACGGCAGTGCAGATAACGGCGTCTGCATTTGCGGTGATCGCCTCATGAAAACCGCGGATCGCCGCGCTTCCGTCAAAAAGCGCACTATGAACGGTCGTCACATCGGCTTCCAGCGCGTGGAGCGGTCTTGTCACCGCGTTATGCTCATACCCGGATATAATTGCTTTTCCGCCTTGCGGCACGCATGTATTTATCGCCATGTTCAGAGCGTGTGTCGCATTGAACGTGATAACGACGTTTTCCGGATTATCCATATGAAACAGCTCCGCAGCAGACTGTCTGCACGCAAACACGGTCTGATCGGCCAAATCCGCGTATTTATACTGTCCGCGCCCCGGAGATGATATGTTTTCCATCGCATATTTTACCTTTGCCGCGACCTCCGGCGGCTTAATAAGCGTTGTCGCCGCGTTGTCAAGATAGATCACAGCGTCACCTCGAAATAAGTATCCCCGGTTTTTCCGTATATGTTCGTAACTTCAAGACCGTATTTTCGCATCAGCAGCAGCGCATCGTCAATATTCCGCTGCCGAATTTTCAAAGCGTAGCCGCAGCCCGTATCCGTGAGCTTCTGCGGCAGTCTCACGATCGGTGCTTTTATATTTACGCCCTCCAGTAACCTCGACGCTCTGCGGGCAAACGTCACCGAGCGGCATCTGAGATAATAAAATTCCATAAATAACCTCCGGATAAAATGATTTATCGCAAACCATTCTATGCCGGAGGCATTGTTTTTGTATTCAGTAAATCAGCACGACCGCGTGCGCGGCAAGCCCTTCCATGGTACCGGTAAAACCCATTTTTTCCTCGGTCGTCGCCTTGACGCTGACATGGGAAATATCCGTATCGAGTGCATCCGAAACGGCTTTTCGCATATCGCCAATAAACGGCGCAAGCTTCGGTTTCTGCGCAATGATCGTTATATCGCAGTTGCCGAAAGCATATCCCGCGTTTTTGACCATTGTATTTACGGTTTTGAGCATTTCAATGCTGTCCGCGTCAAGCCATTGATCGTCATTATCCGGAAAAACATCCCCGATGCTGCCGAGTGCCGCCGCGCCGAGCATCGCGTCCATCAGCGCATGGACAGGAGCGTCAGCATCCGAATGTCCGTCAAGCCCCATTTCAAACGGTATTTCCGTACCGCACAGGACAAGCCTTCTGCCGGCTTTATATCTATGTGCGTCATACCCGTGACCGATCCTCATTTTTGCTCACTCCGATCCTTCCGTATTGCATTGGCCGTTATGACATCCTCGGGCACCGTTATTTTCATGTTATTGCGTGAACCTTCGAATATATGCGGCTTAACGCCGATGATCTCGGCAGCCATGCAGTCATCGGTGATCGTAAGTCCCTTATCCGATACGTTTTTCAGCGCAGCCTTGATGATCGCTGATTTGAAGCCCTGCGGTGTCTGGATCTCATACAGTCCGTTTCTGTCCGGCGTATCGACGACAAATCCGTCTTTTACACGCTTGATTGTGGAGGTTACCGGCACAGCAGGAGCGGAAGCGCCGTATTTTTCTGCCGAGAGCACGGCATTTTTTATCATCTCCTGCGTGACGAACGGTCTTGCACCGTCATGGATAAGAATAATATCATAGCCACGTCCAGCCGCCTTCACGCCGTTATACGATGATTCTGCCCGTGTACCGCCGCCTTCGACGCAGCACTTGATTTTTGAATAGCCGTACCGGATGCACAGCGCCTGCATTCTGCCGATATTTTCCGCAGCGCACACGATAACGATATCATCAATCAGTTCCGATTGCTGAAACGCCTCTATCGAATACGAAACGAGTTCTCTTTCTCCGAGGGGCATGAAAATTTTGTCAGTGCCGTTCATTCTCGAGGAAGCTCCGGCGGCGACAATAACAGCGCATGTCGTGCGTGTTTTTCTCTCAATGAGCTTTGAAACGACCGAAAAAATACCGCGTACCATAAATTCACTCCTTACATGTTTTCAGGCGTCCTGCCGGACGCCCTTACTCTAAACAAACCGTGTCAATCATCATATTGATTTCACTATAACTCTTGTTTTTAGCCATGGAAAGCTCGGAAATAAGGATGTTTTTTGCCGTCACGAGCATTTTCTTTTCAGCAGTGGATATACCGTTTGAGGCGTCACGCCGCACAAGCTTTTTGATAACATAAGCCACCATTTTCGGGTCACCGGATTTAATGAGAGACATATTGTCCCTGAATCTTTTGTTCCAGCTTCCGGATTCACTTGTATCAAATTCGGAAAACATCCGAATAATATTGTCGGCTTCTTCCTCCGACATTATATTGCGAACTCCAACCTCTTCGCACTTGTCCACGGGAATTTTCACGGTGATGCTTTTCCCAAACGGACGCAGAACATAATAGCTTCTGCGAACGCCGTTCAGCCTTTCCGCAACGATTTCCGAAATAGTACCCGCGCCGTGAAGAGGATGTGATATACGATCACCAATCTGATACATCTTCTACACCTCAATGCGTATATTTTATGATATTATACACTACTTTTTGCCGTATTTGCAAGGGACGGGCGGAATTTTCGGTATGATTTACAAAAAGTAAATGGTCAAATATACAAAAAGACGGAAAAGCAAATCGCTTTTCCGTCTTTTGAATGTTTAGAAATTACTCAGCGTCTTCTGCCGTTTCGGGAACAGGCTCGGAAGCAGGCTCGAGCAGTGCGCGGGCACTGAGGGAAACCTTATGCTTTTCATTGTCGATCTCTGTAACCTTGACGTCGATCTCCTGACCTTCGGACAGCACCTCAGCCGGTGTTGCGATACGGCGGTCAGCGATCTGCGAAATATGGATAAGTCCGTCAACACCGGGGATGATCTGGGCA
Source organism: Candidatus Alloscillospira sp. (assembly GCA_045600805.1). Lineage (GTDB taxonomy): Bacteria > Bacillota > Clostridia > Oscillospirales > Oscillospiraceae > Alloscillospira. Next base: position 5,362 of record JAZRYQ010000269.1, read on the forward strand.
AATGCGCCGAACGGCATAAGCTTTACGATCTTTACATTTACAACGTCACCAACTGCTGTCGTGCTTGTGAACTTTGTCCACGGATTGTCGCTGTCTTTCTTATAACCGAGAGAGATTTTACGTTTCTCTTTGTCGAAGCCGATCACATATACTTCGATCACATCGCCGACGGAAAGAACGTCAGACGGCTGCTTGATTCTTGACCAGCTTATCTCGGATACGTGTACCATACCGTCGATGCCGCCGATATCTACAAATGCGCCGTAGGATGTAAGGGATTTTACGGTACCTGTATAGGTCTTGCCTTCTGCGATATCATTCCAGATTGCCTCTGCCTTTGCCTTTCTCTCCTCATAGGAAACGGCACGGATGGAGCCTACAACGCGGCGGCGGGACTGATTGACTTCGGTGATGCGAAGCTTTACGGTCTTGCCTACAAGCTCTGTCATCGGCTGATCCTTCGGAACACCGGTCTGTGATGCGGGTACGAATACACGCAGACCCTTGACCATGACAACAACGCCGCCCTTGTTCTCTTCGGAAACGACACCTTCAACTGTTTCTTTGTTGGCGCGAAGCTCTTCAATAACGTCCCAGCTCTTTACTGCGTCAAGACGTTTCTTGGAAAGCATAACGGTACCTTCAACGTCATTTACACGCATGACAAATGCTTCGACCTCATCTCCGACTTTTACAAGATCTTCTGCGTTTGCATTTGAATCGGATGAAAGCTCGGCCAGTGGAATATAGCCGGCATGCTTTGTGCCAAGGTCAACAGAAATCTCTGTGGGGGTTATTGCGGCGACAATTCCGGTAACCTTTTCTCCTGTATGTAAAGTTTTAATGGATTTCTCCAGCATGGCCTCAAAGGATTCGGCTTCCGCTTCTGCGCCTTCTGCAATAATTTCTTTGATTTCTTCACTCATTTTCTGATTGACCTCCTTTATTATCCACTCCGGCGTGGATGCACCGGCAGTGATGCCAACGCGGTCATCGGCTTTAAACCATGCAGCGTCAAGCTCGTCCGCGGATTCGATCATATGAACTTTCCCGCAGTGTTCCCGACAGATGTCAGCGATACGCCGGCTGTTCGCGCTGTTTCTGCCGCCTATCACTATCATCACATCGGAGCTCTCCGCAATGGTCACAGCCTCTTTTTGACGCATTGACGTAGTATAACATATTGTATCAAATATTTTTTGATTTGTACACAGTTTTTTTATTAAATCTGCACATTTTTTATAATTCGCCTTGTTTCCGGTAGTTTGGGAAACTACAGAGAGCGGAATTTGTGTATTTTGCACATCAAATTCGAGCCAATTCTTCAAATCTTCAAATTCTTTGAAGATTTTTACGGCCTTGCAGCGTGTTGCGATAGCTTCGACCTCGGGGTGATGCGCTTCCCCGATCAGAATGATCAGTCTTCCCGCTTTGGATTCCTCGGTCACTATCTTATGTATTTTCGCGACGAACGGGCATGTTGCGTCCACAACGACGGAGCACTTGTTTTCGATCTCCGCCACCTGCTCAAGTCCCGCACCGTGCGAGCGTATGACGGCAACGTCTCCCGGAGCTATCTCATCCGTCCCATTGACCGGGACAGCGCCGAACCTGCGCAGTCTGTCAATCACATGGTCGTTATGAATGATAGGGCCGAGCGTTTTGCAGCCGCCGTATTTTTCGGCAGTCTCTCTGCACAGTCTGACGGCACGGTCAACGCCGAAGCAGAAGCCCGCTGTTTTGGCAACGGTTATTTTCATCTTACGCTTACCTTTTTGCGGAACACCGAAACCATTTTTGAAAGAAGCTCCTGCGTTTCCTCAACGGTGTTGCCCGTCGTATCGACCATGATCGCGTCCTCGGCTGCTCTGAGCGGCGCCGCCGCGCGGTTTGAATCGTTTTCGTCACGATAGCACATATCGCGGTAAACATCGTCAAATGTCGTATCAACGCCTTTTTGCGCAAGCTCGGCAAGTCTTCTTCTTGCTCTGTCCTGCACATCCGCGGAGAGGAATATCTTGAGTCCTGCGTTTTTCAGCACGACCGTGCCTATATCTCTGCCGTCCATGATAACATCGTTATCCTCTGCAAGCGAGCGCTGCATCTGGAGCAGAAAAGCACGCACATCCGGCATTGCCGAAACGTCCGACGCGTATATGGATATCTCCGGCATACGTATCGCCTCCGACACATCCTCGCCGTTTAAATACATTCTCTGCGTTCCGGATTCGTCATATTTCATTTCAATTTTTATCGTATCAAGAAGCGCTTTTACACCGTCTGCGTCTTTGGAAGCAACACCGCAGTTTTTGGCATACAGCCCGACTGTGCGGTAAATCGCCCCCGTATCGACATAGATCAGTCCGAATTTTTTTGCAAGCATCTTTGCCATCGTGCTTTTTCCGGCACCGGACGGCCCGTCTATCGCAATACTTCTGATTTCCATAGTATTCTCCCTTACATTCAATATATATGATTTCCCGCGGCATACGCCGTTGACCAGGCGATCTGCAGATTAAAGCCGCCTGTATAGGCGTCTGCGTTGATGATCTCTCCGGCAAAAAACAAACCGTCAACAAGCTTTGACTCCATGGTTTTCGGATTTATCTCATCAAGCTCAATGCCGCCGGAGGTGATTATCGCCTCGTCGATCGGTCTCGGGCCTTTTATATCTACTCTGAAATGCTTAAAAACGTCGATAAGCTGTTTTCTCTGATCCCGCGTTATGGAATTCACTTTTGTATCGGCGGCGATTTTCGAGCGTTTGATGATCACCGGTATCATCAGTCTGCTGCAAAGGCCTCCGAGGACATTGGCAAAATCCCTGTTCAGCGCCTGTTCAAAATCTCTCAGAATGCGCGCGTCAAGCGTTTTTTCATCAAGAGCCGGCTTTAAGTCAATTTCAAGATAGTATTTTTTGTTCTCATAGTCGCGCATATGGCTGCTGGCCGAAAGCGCAAGCGGGCCCGACACGCCGAAATGCGTGAACAGCATCTCTCCGAAGCCCTCGAATACAGGCTTTTTTCCACCGTCGTATGCGGTGACGCTGACGTTTTTCAAGGAAAGTCCCTGCATCTGCGCGCAGTCCGTCCCGTCCTCGATGAGCGGCACAAGGCTCGGCCGCGGGACGATAAGCGTATGCCCGAGCTTCTCGGCAAGCTTATACCCGCCTCCGTCAGAGCCCGTGAGCGGATAGGATGCACCACCTGTACACAGTATCACGCACCGGCACTGTATTCTGTCCCGGTCCGTCACCACACCGACAACGACGTTCTCATCTGTGACGATCTCTTTTGCCGCAGCGTGAAGAACGCGCACGCCGCTTTCATTCACGCGGTTTTTCAGGGCGTTTACGATATCGGCCGACTTATCCGAAACCGGAAATACTCTGTTTCCCCGCTCGGTTTTAAGCGGAACGCCCATATCTTCAAACATGGACATGACCTTTTCCGGCGGGAATACGGTCATCGCGCCGTACAGGAATTTTCCGCCTGTCGGTATATTGTCGATCACTTCACGGACAGAGCAGTTGTTCGTCACATTGCATCTGCCCTTACCGGTGATCCGCAGCTTTTTCCCGAGGTAGTCATTTTTTTCAATAAGCGCCACGCTGTAACCTCTTTCCGCGGCAATACACGCGGCAAGCATACCGGCAGCGCCCCCGCCGATCACAACGGTATCAAATATCATCGTTTTCATAGACATCAAATTCAGACCACATTTTCTCAAGCTTTTCAAAATCGTTTTCAAGGTCAGAACCTTTTGCTTTGGCGCTTGAAGCGACGATCAGCGCATTGACAATGCTCATCGGCGCGACGAGCGAATCCACAAACGATATCATGTCACTTCTTGCGCACAAGGTCACATCCGCGATTTTCGCGATCGGTGAGCTCTGCGCGTCCGTGATGCCGATCACGTTTGCTCCGCGTTCTTTCGCGTAATGCATCGCGCGGATCGTCCTTTTTGAATACCGCGGGAAGCACAGGCCGATGAATACATCGCCGTCTCCGACACGCATGATCTGCTCAAAAACATCACTCATCGAATATTCGTTCACAACACGAACATGATCAAAAAGCAGATTGAAATAAAAGCCCATAAAGCCCGCGAGCGCCGACGAGGAGCGCAGTCCGAAAACATAGATATGCTTTGCGGAAACGATGGCATCGACCGCTTTTTTAAAATCTTCGCGCACGGCCTCCTGCATCGTCATGTTTATCTGCTCGATGTCCGCCGACAGCACAGCCGAAAGGATATCGCTGTTTTCAAGCAAGTCCTTTGATACCTCTATGCGCTGAACAGAGGTAAGGCGCTTTCTGACAACGGACTGGAGCGCTCTTTTCATCTCCGGATAGCCGGAATAACCGAGCTCGGAGGCAAAACGCACTACAGTCGATTCGCTGATATTCGCGCTGCTGCCGAGCTTTGTTGCCGTCATAAACGCGGCCTTGTCATAGTTTTTCAGTATGTAATCGGCAATGCGGCGCTGGCCTTTTGAAAAAGAGGCGTATTTTTCTTCAATTTGCGTAAGTATATTCGAATCCATAAGCACCCTCCGAATTTGCGTTTCCCGAACAATACTACTATATTTCCGGAAAAAATCAAGTGGAAGTGAGTATTTCTATCTCCCTGGCTGTCAGATAACGCCATTTCCCGTTTGGCAGCTTGTTCAGCGTAAGGCCGCCGTACTGCGTTCGGAACAGGTCCTTTACTGTCAGTGAGCATTGCTCGCACATTTTTCTTATCTGCCTGTTTCTTCCCTCGGACAGCGTAAATTCAAGCACGGTTCCGTCTTTTGTTTCTCTTACGGGCTTCACCTTCACGGGCCGTATCGCATATCCGTCGATCATCATCGAGCCGTTCAGCTTTTCAAGAGAGGCGTTTATATCCCCCGTCACTGTGACGAGGTATTTTTTTGTTTTTCCCCCGGACGGATGGGAAAGCTTCTGCGTCAGCTCCCCGTCGTTTGTCAGAAGAATAAGCCCGTGTGAATTGATGTCAAGTCTGCCTATCGGATAGACACGCACGCCGCAGTCACGAACAAGGTCAACGACGGTTTTTCTGCCGTGTTCATCAGAGGCCGTCGAAACATATCCCTTTGGTTTATTGAGCATGATATAAACGGGCTTATCCTTATCACGCAGCTTTTTCCCGTCGATTCTGATATCGTCCGATTCCTCTGCTGAATCTCCGAGCTTTGCCGCGACACCGTTTACCGTGACGCGCCCATCCGCGATAAGCTTTTCCGCACTTCTGCGCGAAAAAGCCCCGTGCAGCGCTATGATTTTCTGTATTCTGTCCATATTATCCTCCGCATACCCGTGCCTTCAGCAAGCCGAGCATCCGCAAAAATTTATCAAAGCCCGCCAGCTTCTGTGACAGGTCGGTTTTCACTTCACAGTCCGAAACGATATCGGCACACACGGTCTTTCCGTCGATCATCCGGGCGGTGATTTTGCCGAGTTTATCGCCGATATTGATTGGTGCATACACAAACTTCGGAAGCGCGACACACACGCTATCAACGCTTCCGCTCCGGACAAGCAGCGGCTCATGACGGCAAACCGCGTTTATGCTGTCGCTTTCGCCTGCTATTACCGGAAGCTCATATACGTTATCAAACGACAGAAGCTCATACTGCGAATATCCCGCATCGTACAAGGCAAGATGCTCATTCCAGTCATCCCGACAGTTGAGCGTCACACAAATCAGTCTGTATTCTCTGTTGCAGGAGGAAACGAGTGTCCTGCCGCTTTTCTTTGTATAACCCGTCTTTCCGCCTTCCATCGTATCGTCAAGTGTAAGCAGCTTATTGTGATTTTCCATCACTCTGCCCGCAATATTCGCGCTTTTTTCCGCCGTTATCTCCGCGAAAACTTCATTGTTCATCGCTTCACTCATAATAAGCGCAAGATCGTATGCCGAGGAGTAGTGTCCTTCCTGGCAGAGTCCGTGCGGATTTGTAAAATGCGTGTTTTCAAGTCCGAGTCCGGCGGCTTTTTCGTTCATAAGCGCGGCAAAACCGTCGATGCTTCCGGCCACATGACAGGCAAGCGCACAGGCCGCGTCATTGCCGGACGCAAGCAGAAGTCCCGTAAGAAGCTCTTTTACCGTAAAGCGTTCACCCGCTTTCAGATACATGGAAGAGCCCTCGATCCCGGTATATTCCTGTTTTATCTCCACTATTTCGTCAATATCCGCATTTTCAAGCACGACAAGCGCCGTCATGATCTTCGTTGTGCTCGCGATATCCATCCGGGCGTCTTTATTTTTCTCAAAAATGACCGTTCCCGTGTCAGGTTGATAAAGCACGGCCGCTTCCGCTCCGCAGTCCAGCGCATAAACCGGCCGGCAAAGAGCGGCGCACACAAGTATAAAAGCAATGATTTTCTTCAAAATAAGCACCACCATACGCAAGGTAGTGCTTATTATTCGCAGACACAAAACGATTATTCAGCGGTATTTTCTGTTTCCGGCGCAGCTTTATCGGATTTTTTGCCGTTTTTGTTAATTAGCTCTTCGATCTTATCAACGGCGTCCGGTATCATTTCGATCACTCTGTCAAGCGTCGTGTTTGCAGGCGGCGTAATATTCATTATGCGAACAAACCCGTCTTTGATCACAAGGAAAGCAACCGGCTCGATTTTTACGCCTGCTCCCGTTCCCGCTCCGAACGGATCGGGCTTGTTTTCCTTTGAATGCTTCGTCTGAAAATCCGTACCGCCGCCGGCAAAGCCGAAGCTGACCTTTGATACGGGGATAAGCGTTATGCCGTCCTGCGTTACAATAGGTTTTCCGATGATGGTATTTGCGTCGATCATATCCCGGACTTTTTCCATAGTCGATGACACGAAATCGCTTACAGGTCGCTTTTCCATAATAAACCGCCTTTCTATTTTACAACTTCCAAAATTACCTTCAGGTTCGCTTTAAGAATGATATATACGATCTCCCAAACTGCCAGCGTCGCCTGCGCGAAAACATACACGGTCCTGTTTTCTCCGGTAAAATCCGGACAGAGCGCGATATCACAATGCTTTACATTTTTAAACGCGCTGATATACGGCTTGAACACGTTCTTTGCCGCATTCATATACCCGTATGTAAACGCGGTATCGGCAGGATCACTCTTTGAAACAGTATACCTGATGATGAGAGAATCAATACTGATATGATGAAATAACCGTCCGAGAATCCCGAAAATCTCGGAAACGGCAGGCTTGAGCTTTTTCATATCCATTCCCTTTTTTTCGGTTTTGCTCTCTGTTTTGCTGCTTTTCTTCGGCTTATCTTCTTTTTTGTCTTTCTTTTCTTTTTCAAACGAAATTCGGAGCTTCGCAGGGCCGATGAGCACTTCAAAGTTCGTTCCGTTTTCCGAAATCTCTATTCTTGCACCGACATGGATAAGCGCGAGTATAAGCAGAAACGCGAGTATCGCCGCGATGATGATAGGCGCAGTCAATCCTCCGTCGCCTCCCCGGAGCTGTCTTCTTTCTGCAGTGCCGTTATCGCCTGCATGAGCTTCAACTGCCCGTCATCATCCTCAGTGTCTGTTTCCGGAAGCGGCGGCAGCTCGCTTATCGACGATATGCCGAATGTCCTGAGGAAAACATCCGTCGTTCTGAAAAGCGTCGGTCTTCCGGGTACGGCAAGCTTTCCGCACGGCTCGATAAGTCCGCGTTCAAGCAGAAGATTGACGGTATACGAGCTGTCAACTCCTCTGACCTCTTCGATATATGTTCTCGTGACAGGCTGAAAATACGCAATTACCGCAAGCACTTCAAGCGCCGGCTGCGTGAGCTGCGGAGGTTTTCTTGTTTCAAGGGCAAGACGGATATATTCGGAATACTCCGATGCCGAGCAAAGCTGGAGAGCGTCTTCAAGGCGGATAAGCCTTATTCCGCGTCTTTCAAAGCTGTATTTGTTCGCCATTTCATCTGCCGCATCGGAAATAAGCGCAGCATCCGCGCCTGTGACAGCGGCGAGTCTTTTTATCGACACGGGTTCACCCGAGGCGAAAAGAATTCCCTCGATAATTCCCTGTATATCACGAATCTCCAAGCGTATCACCTCTGTCATATTCATCGAATTCTATAATCGCGTCGCGCCCCGACGAGGTAAGCTGCGTATTCTCTCCGTCTCCGGACAGAAACGCCGCGCCCGATTTGCATATTTCAAGCACCGAGATAAACACCGCGACAAGCTCGGAACGGCTTTTTGCCATGTAAAACAGGTCCGCAAGCTTTATCGTTCCGTGCGTTCTCAGTATATCCGTTATCTCTTTTGCTTTTTCGGCAACCGGGTAAACAACCTTTGCCGGCATACTCAGCCTCGACTGGTGAAACACCGGTGCTTTGCCGTCTTCACGCTCGAGTATCTGCATGAGCGCGTTTAAGATGTCCGCCTTATCATGGCTGTATCGGTACTCTTTGTTGACAGGCAGCGCCTCCGGGGGCTTTACAAATCGGTTTGAGCCGGAGCGGAACATCTCGGCAAGGGTCTGCGTCATGGCTTTGATTTTAACATAATCATCCTTGCGGCGCAGTCTTTCAAGACTGGATATGAGCTGATCAAGCTCCGATATCTCCTCGTCCTCGTCCGCTACGAGCATACGGGACTTGATATACGCAAGATGGGACGCCATGGCGACGAATTCGCTTGCGATCTCAAGATCCATTCTTTCCATCTCATGCAGATATTCAAGATACTGCTCAAGGATAAGAGAAACGCTGATATCTTTGATCTCTATTTTGTTTTTTGAAAGCAGCTGGAGGATGAGCGACAGAGGACCTTCAAAGTCCTCCGTATCACCTTTTATGTGAATAACGCCCTCCAGACGAAATACGGGATCAGCCATAGTAAGCTCCAAACTGATAAGTTACCTTGCAAAAAGGAGCATTCCCAACCGGTTTGCGCCCTTCGCCGCAAAGAAAAGCTTATCAAATAAAAACTGTGTGACCGCCGAAAGCGGCCTTCCGAGCACATCGGTGGAAATCAGGAGGATCAGAATGATCATACCGTAGCGCTCATATCGCATGAGCTTATAATAAAGTTCATCGGAAATGCAGGAAAACAGCACCTTTGAGCCGTCAAGCGGCGGAATCGGTATCACATTGAAAAGTGCCAGTGCGACGCTGAGCAGTGCGGTACGGTAAACGGTATACGCAATACCGTATTTG
>JAZRYQ010000270.1:0-4921 GCA_045600805.1 Candidatus Alloscillospira sp.
TTTTTGCCGATGATGGCTTTTTTCATATGTTTTCCTCCTTAAGGTTATTGGTCAGCTCGCATCGCTCATCGGCGAGAGGCTGCTGACTTGACCCCGCCCGTCCCGCAAGATGACAGGCATCGGGTTCATACAAGATTGATATTCAGCGTAAAATCAGAGCTTGATCTCGATTTCAACGCCGGCGGGGAGTTCAAGAGACATAAGAGCTTCCACTGTTTTCTGTGTGGGATTTGTGATATCAATAAGTCTCTTGTGTGTTCTGCGCTCAAACTGCTCACGGCTGTCTTTATATTTGTGTACAGCACGGAGAATCGTCACTACTTCCTTCTGGGTCGGAAGGGGAATAGGACCGGATACCTTTGCGTCTGTGCGCTTTGCTGTTTCAACGATCGTGCTTGCCGCCTGATCGATGAGCTGGTGGTCATAAGCTTTGAGTCTGATGCGGATCATTTTCTTTGCTGCCATTTTTGTGTTTCCTCCTAACACGTACGTTTTCTGTCACGGCATTGGGTCCGTGATTTAAGTCCGTACGGATGAAAAAGCTCTGTACACAGTACCGTGCGTATCACTTCTGCTGTCGAAAATAACCGGCAGAAACATACATTTTCCGGCCGGTCATCTGTACAGACGATATACGCCAAGCATACAGCACTTTCTCAGCCGCCCGATTGCGTACCGGCACAGGGCCGATACCGGACATACTCCCCGGAAGTGACCATGGTAAACATGCAATCTCCCGGATCATCGCGTTGCGCAGAGGGCATACCTGTCCCCACGCGCTTGATTAGAATATCAAATTTCACAAACTTTGTCAAGCAAATTTTTGCTTTTTTTACAAAAATAATTATCGTTTTTTCATGCTTACAACATTATGTTAATACCTGCCAAAGCTTCACTATATATTGCCGTGAATATGGACAAATCCTGCCGCTTATTAATTAATTGATGTCTTACGGGAGGTATTCATATGCTGTCAATTCTCTTATCCATACTGTCTTTTTGCCCGCTCCTTGCGCTCAGGCTCATTGATTCGGGCAGCTTTCCGAAACCGCTGTCCTCCTCCGAAGAGGAAAAATACGTCTGCTTATGGCTTTCGGGCGATGAAAATGCGCGGAACATTCTTGTCGAGCATAATTTAAGGCTTGTCGCCCACATTATAAAGAAATATTATACCCGCGATGACGAACAGGATGATCTTATATCCATCGGCACGATCGGACTTATCAAAGGTGTTTCCACGTACCGGCCGGACAAAGGCGTCCGCCTTGCGACGTATGCGTCACGCTGCATTGAAAACGAGATACTCATGTATTTCCGCAGCAGAAAGAAAAACGCTGCCGAGCTGTCCCTGTCAGAATCCATAGACGCCGACGGTGATAACGGCGCGCTTTCGCTGATGGACGTTATCAGTACAGACGATGACCTTCTCGACAGGATCGCAATAACCGAAACGGAAAAGAATCTGCATAAATATATCGACCGCTGTCTGTCAGCGCGTGAAAAACAGATCATTTCTCTGCGTTACGGTATAGGCGCCGGAAAGCCCATGACGCAAAGCGGCGTTGCGGAAATATGCGGTATCAGCCGAAGCTATGTATCACGCATAGAAAAGCGGGCGCTTGAACGCCTGCGGCGCGAATTTGCAAAAAACGAAGAAATCTGAGGAAGTGAAATGTGTCCTCAGATTTCATAGTATAGGCAAAGTCTCACAGAGTTCCTCCGCGAAGCGGAGGAGTGAAACCGGATCTGTTTTTGGGGCAGCTTTGCCGACGACTTAAAATAGGAGGGCGCAAAAATGCGTCCTCCTATTTTGCATTATTTCTTATCAAAATCAAATCCCTGCCAAATCGGAGCGCCAGTGTAAATATGGGCTTCGGCTTCGCCTCTGAGCACCTTCAGAACGGAAAGCGCGAGTGCCGACTGCTCGGCTTCGCCTTCATAGACGACGATCGGTGCTATCCAGCCGCACATGTCGCGCAATCCGTCGATTATATCCTTGTATATCGCCATGCCGCCCGTAATAAGGATGTTATCGACCTTGCCGTGCAGGACCGCCGCCATTTCACCGATTGCCTTGCCTGTCTGATAGATCATGGAATTCCATACCATCACGGCTTTCGGATCTCCCGCTTCGACCATCGCATGAACTTTTCTTGCATCCGATGTTCCGAAATGACTGACAAAACCGCCGGCGCGCGAGCACATAAGCCGCACCTCATCGAGCGAATGCGTTTCAAGATAATCAAGCAGGACAAGGATCGGTATCGAGCCGAGTCTTGTCGGCGTAAACGGTCCGTCACCGCCCGCACCGACATTGCCATCGATCATGCGTCCGTGCTGATGCGCGTGGATCGTGATACCGCCGTCAACATGACAGACAATAAAATTATAATCTTCATATTTTCCGCCGAGATTTGCTGCATGAAGTTCTGCGATCGCCTTCTGATTCAATGCGTGATTCTGCGCGTTGCGGTAAACACCGGATATTCCCGTCATTCTCGCGTAATCGCAAAGCTCGTCAATATTCGTCGGATTGAGCGTATACATTTCTCCGCCGAATTCCGTACAGAGCTCGTAGGCAATGAGCACGCCGAGCTTTGCCGCGTGTTCGCTTCCGCCGACGGCGTTTTTTGTATCCTCATAAAGTCTTTTGTCGATCACCGTTACGCCCGCAGCCTGCGGATAAGCGCTGCCGCCGCGTCCGACATAAACATCAATATCCCGCGGCGTTATACCGTGCTTTGCCATGAGGGCGATCAGCACCTGTTTACGGAACGGCACCTGGTCATTGATATTCGGATATTTCAAAAGCTCCGGCGCGTCGTGAAAAACGCTCTCTTCAAAAAGCTCCCTGTCATCTTCATAAACGCTCACCTTTGTGGAGGTCGAGCCCGGATTGATTATCATCAGTTTCATTTGTCTACCATCTTTTCATAAATATTTGCAGAAAGCATTATACTACCTGAGCGCCAATATTTCCATACGTATTTAATATTAATTTATAAGCCTGTTTTTGTTGAACTCTTTTTCGCCGTGTGTTATTATATGTATAACAGTAAATATTATGGAGGTGTCACTATGTTTTACGAAACAGCAAAAAATGACCACGGACTCAGCCGTCCCCCATTTAAGGCTTGCGTTGTACCGAGAGCGATCGGATGGCTTTCTACCATAAGTGCCGACGGTGTACCGAATCTTGCTCCGTACAGCCAGTTTACCAACCTTACGTTTGACCCGCCGTATGTCCTCGTGTCGATCAATCAGGGCAGCGCCTCACAACGCAAGGATACGACCGTCAATATTGAGGAAACCGGTGAATTCGTGCATAATATGGTCACATACGACCTCGCCGCAGCCATGAACATCACAGCCGCGGGATTTGCTCCGGATGTTGACGAGTTTGAAAAAGCCGGTCTTACAAAGCTTCCGTCCAATCTCGTAAAGCCCTTCCGTGTAGCCGAATCACCGATCCAGTTTGAGTGTAAATACGTTCAGACGATCCGCCTTCCGGGTGAAGGGCGCGTCGGCACGTGCGATATCATCATCGGCAAAGTCGTCGGCGTACACATCAAGGACGAATTCATTCTCCCCGACGGAAAAATCGACATTGTAAGAATCAAGCCGCTTGCCAGAATGGGCTATTCTGATTACACCTATGTGGACAAAGTTTTTGAACTTTCACCGTCACTGGCAGCAGGTATGCATGCCGACCTTTCTTTAGGTCTTGAAGGCGCAACAGGCTCGATGCCGAAGGAAACAAAATAACGATTTTTAAGGAGACCGAAAATGGCTTTTGATATCAAAAAATTCTATGCCGAGCTCGATGAATATTACGGAAGATATGACAATGCCGCAACGGAGAAATTTCTCAAGGACAGTCTCGCCTCTGCTGACGAATTCATGATCGTACCGTCAAGCTGTTCATCCTGTCTTGACCATGCAGACCATACACCCGAGGAAAATTATGAGCGTCTTTCGGACAGCGAAAAGAAATGGATCCTCGAATGCAGTGATTCACGCATTGCGATCTTAAACGAAATGGCATGCTTCTATCGCGGCACAAGCGAGTGGGGAAAATGCATCGCCGCATTCGATGCGGTTAACGAAGAGCTTTCCATCCGCGGTCTTGAAAAGACAAATCAGTATGCAGTCGTACTTCTCAACGAAGCAGGCGCTTATCGTCTCATGGGTGAGTTTGACAAAGCGCTCGACACATTCGCCGCGGCGGAAAAGATCCTTATCGCAAACGGCAACGCCGACCCGTATGAGCTTGCCGGACTGTACAACAACACAGGTCTTGTGTATCAGGATATGCGAAAGCTTGACAAGGCGATCGAAAACTTTGAGCTTGCGCTTTCCTATCTTGCAAAAGCAGACGACACCGAAGCCGAAATTGCCACGAACAGCGCAAATCTTGCGATCGCATATTACGCAAACGGGAATCTCGAAAAGGCCCTCGAATGCCTGAACCGCTCGATAAGCATATTCGAAAAGCTTGATGACGGTATGAATCCGCATTACGCCGGCGCTCTCAACACAAAAGCCGTTGTACTGTTCAATAACGGAGATTTTGCGAAAGCCGCCGCGACCTTTGCCGACGCCGCCGCGAAAACGAAGCTTATTTTCGGTGAAAACAAGGATTACGCAACGCTTTGCCGCAACACGGCTTATGCATACACAAAGCTCGGTGACAGCGTAAAGGCCGCAGAATTTTCAGCGATTGCCGATGCGGTTTTTAAAAAAATCGGCTGAGCAAATAACATAACGCACAGGGGGAAGCATCCATGGCTTTTGTTCATCTACATGTTCACAGCGAATACAGTCTGCTTGACGGCGCATGCCGCATCAAGGATCTTGTTGCTCGCGCAAAAGCTCTGGGGCAGACCTCTGTCGCGATAACAGACCACGGCGTCATGTACGG
>JAZRYQ010000271.1:0-3226 GCA_045600805.1 Candidatus Alloscillospira sp.
GCTTCTGACCGCGTGGGAGCACGGGCACATCATCGCCGACTCCCTCGGCGAGGTGGAGCACATCGGCGCGATAGTGGCGCAGAAGGGTGAAATTCGCGCCATCGGTGTGCGCCTCAACCCCGATTTCTCGATGGGCGGCGGCAAGGGTCATGCAAGCAAATTCGGCATCGATGAAGCCGATCTGCCCCGGCTCAAAGCTCTGCTCGACAGTCTGCCTGTAAAATTGGAGGGTATCCACATCCATCTCAAGTCGCAGAACCTCGACGCGGACGTCCTCGGGCAGTATTATCGCAGCTGCTGGGAGCTTGCCAAGCGCGTGCGCGAGTATCTCGGCTGCGAGCTCAGATACGTCAATTTCGGCGGCGGTGTGGGCATCGCCTACGACCTCCGCCGCGAGTCGCCGCTCGACTTTGCCCGCCTGCGCCGCTACACCGATGCCATCGCGGAAGAAAACGCCGCGGGTCTGAACGCCCGCCTGCTGATCGAATCCGGGCGCTTTCTCACCGCGCAGATGGGACACTATTTCCTGCGGGTCGTGGACAAAAAGGTCTCCTGCGGCAAGACCTACGTCATCGTCGAAAACTGCATGAACGGTCTGCAGAAGCCCGCCATCGCCGCGATGCTGCGCCACGCTGTCGGAGATGGGGCGCTCAGCCCGCAGGAGCCGATGTTCACGGCGGAGTACGCCTTCCCGATCACCGCCTACGGCGATCCCGACAGGCTCGAGACGGCGGACAGCGTGGGCAATCTCTGCTGTGCACAGGACGTTCTGAAGGAGGACTTCACCGGACCCGCCCTCTCGGTCGGCGATCACATCGAGCACGGCAACGCCGGCGCCTACGCCTGCACCCTGACCGCCCAGCGTTTTTCGAGTCACCTTCCCCCGGAAGAGCTTCTCGTCGACGGCGACGGAAATGTGATGGAATAAAAGGAGCTGAAAAAATGGCAGAGGTTTATACGATCAAGGTCGCATACGAGGGCTGCGAGGACAAGATCTGGCGCGAAATACAGATCTCGTCAAATGCATTTTTGTGTCAGCTTGGATATGCGGTTCTTGCGAGCTTTGAAACAAAAGCATACCAGCCTTTTTTACCCGCCGGCTGTCGATCTTGGCAGAATGGGGGCTATGGCGTCGGCTCGGCAAGGTTGATGACGGTCTTGTTCCGGCGCAGGGCGAGGTCATGAAACTGCGCGGCGCCGCCCCAGCCGTGGGTGATGTAGGTCACGACGAAGTCGGCGCGGTCAAGCATCCACTTATTGCGCCACGAGATCGCAAAACGCGGCGGGACGGTCTCGATGCCCTCCGGCAGCAGCGTGTCGTCGCTGTCCGGCTTTAGCGGCAGCCGCTCCAGCACGACGGCATAGTCGATGCCGGGATACTCCCGCTTCAGCTCGCGCAGAACGGAACGCACCATGCGGTCAAACGCGCCCTTATTGCCGACGTAAAACAGCTCCACCGACCGATTTTCGATCAGGTCGATCAGCACTTCCCTCAGCTTCGGTTTTATCGCCTCCGGGCAATCGTGATGTCCGAAAAATGTACAAGTTAACATGATCTCCATCTCCTATGTGGGATATATCGCAATTATAGCACAAGCTTATCAAATTTACGATATATCCCACACGGTTTATCGCAAATTTGGGTAAACTTAACTTGCGATATATCGTAAGGAGGCGGATGCGAAGTGAATACAAAAGAAGCGGTTGCAAGGCGCATTTTAGACCTTTGTGAAGAGCGCAGCATAGCCGTAAATGCCCTCGCAACTGTGTCCGGTGTTTCGCCGTCAACAATATACAGTATGTTAAATGAGAAAAGCCAGAATCCGGGCATCGTTTCGTTGAAGAAACTGTGTGACGGCTTAGATATCAGTATCAGAGAATTTTTCGATGACGATTTGTTCGACGATCTTGAGCAGGAGATCAAGTGACGGACGCTGCGGCAGCCCGATCATCGATATAACAAAACCATCGGCAGGACAGTCCTCCATTCTGTGAGGGACAACGCCGATGGTTTTTCTGTTTGCAAAGGGAGCTGCCGGGAATATTTCAAAGAAAGCATAACGCGCGTGAAGGCGTTGACATTCATAGTTTTTATGTTAGAATTAAATAAATTTCTTAAGGATGTAGCAAAATGAAGAAAAACATCCGGAAGGCCTACGCTTTCCGGATGTTTTTTAGCCCGAAATTTAGCCCCTGAGCATCGTTTAGCCCGAAATTTAGCCTTGCAATTTGATTAAACTTGCATCCATTTAGCATCATCTGATTAAACACAGAAAAAGCCTGAAAGCATTGACCTTTCAGGCTTTTTCTTGATTTTCAATTGGTGCTCCAGCGGGGATTCGAACCCCGGACACCCTGCTTAAAAGGCAAAGGATTAAATGCGAAAAAGCATTGATAAATCAAGGTTTTTTCCGCCACGACGCACCGCAGGTGCAACATTGGTGCAACAGTAAGCACCGCGGTGCAGCACAACACAGCCCAACAAAACACAAACCGCCGAACTGCTACAAAAGGAAAATATCCCCCTGCTCCGATGAAGAGCCGGGGGTATTGTGCTTATGCCGATAAAAACAATCGAGAACTTTTTATTAAAGCGATTGGAAAAATTGGATGTTTGGAAGCTTGCCCCCTAATCGCCATAACAAAGCAAAAAATGTCGAAAATGGCATTCTTTCGATCTTTTTGAAAATGGGGATATGAATATGTAAGATGCTGTGCTATACTGATTTACAGTATATCCTGTCGAGGGTGGCAGCATCGTGGAACTGCCGAAAAATGACGAGTGGGAGGGAAAAAATCTCCTCCGAAGAAAAGAAGCGCAAGCTGTATGAGCGTCAGGTGACCACGCCGGACACCTTTCTTGAGCATGGTGCATAGTGAAATCCTGTTAATCAGCACAATATGAAGGTGGAGATAAAGAATGAAGAGAACGAATTACATAAGAGAGATATCTGTTATTCTGACATTAGCCATTATGCTTTCCCTCGTCGGATGCGGTACGAATGAGGGAAATATTCAGCCATCCGCTAATCCGCAGAGCGAACAGTCTCCTGCTCCTGCAATCCAGACTGTTAAGCCCACAGAACCGACCGACAAACCGGAAGAGACTCCAACACCGACAGAGATTCCCTCATCTGAAGAGATCGAATCGGAAACTATAACGACTGAACCCCCGATTATCGAGGAACCCGTGGATGAATACGGACTCACCGTGCGGCAGAGAAAC
>JAZRYQ010000272.1:0-4552 GCA_045600805.1 Candidatus Alloscillospira sp.
GCAGCTTGCCGGCATCGCCGCCGCGAAAGAGGGCGTAACCGGAAAATTTGTTGACGGTGCCGCACGCGATGTTATCCACGAGGCAGGCTATGCCGGACGCTTCGGCCACGGCTTCGGTCACGGCGTGGGACTTGAGATCCACGAAGCGCCGACGCTCAATCCGTCCGGCGAAAGAGCGCTCCCGGCGGGGGCGGTCGTGTCGGCGGAGCCGGGAATATATATTCCGGGACAGTTCGGCGTGAGAATCGAAGACGTTATATATATTACTGCTTCCGGGTGCGAAAATATAACAAATCTGCCAAAAGAACTGTTAATCCTGTGATTTTATCGCTTATTTTTTCATTTTTGTCTTGCAATAATGCGAAAAATCATTTATTATAAATAATCGGAAATATATCTAAAGATTCTGTCAGGAGGATTTACAATATGATATCAGCAGGCGAATTCAGAAATGGCGTTACTTTCGAGCTTGACGGCAAGGTAATGCAGGTAGTGGAATTTCAGCACGTTAAACCGGGCAAGGGCTCACCGTTCGTTCGTACAAAGATGAAGAACGTCATCACCGGCGGCGTAACAGAGACTTCCTTTAACCCCACGGATAAGTTCGAGAACGCAACGGTTGACCGCCGCACAATGGAATACAGCTATGCGGACGGCAATCTCTATTATTTCATGGATCTTGAGACATATGAGCTTGAGCCTATTGATGAGAGCATCCTCTCTGACAACTTCAAGTTCGTGAAAGAGAACATGCAGTGCACGATTTATTCATATAAGGGAAACGTCTTCAATGTCGAGCCGCCCACATTTGTAACACTTACCGTTACACAGACAGACCCCGGCTTCCGCGGCGATACGGCTACGAACGTAACAAAGCCCGCAACGCTTGAAACAGGCGCAGAGATCAAGGTTCCTCTCTTCATCAACGAAGGCGACCAGATCGTCATTGATACAAGAGTCGGCGAGTATCTTGAGCGCGCAAAGGGCTAAGAGAAATACAGACAGTTTTAGAAGATGATATATTAAGGAGGATAATATGACTATTTCCGAGAAGGTTGCTTACATTAAAGGTCTTGCCGAAGGAATGGATATTTCCGCAAGCACAAAACCCGGTAAATTACTGAACGCTATTCTCGATGTGCTGGAGGATATGGCTCTTGAAATTTCCGATCTGAACGATAACCAGCTCGATATAGGCGATGAGCTTGACGCTATCTCCGATGATCTTGCCGATGTTGAAGAATTTGTTTTCGGTCCTGAGTGCTGCGACGATGATGACGAATGTTGCTGCTGTGACGACGATGACGACGAGTGCTGCTGCGAAGAAGAGGCAGCCGAGGAAACCTGCTGCTGCGAAGAGAAAGCAGCCGAGGAGGAATGCTGCTGTGAGGCGGAAGAGGAAGAGCCTGAGCAGGAAGAAACCGAAGTCGTCGAAGAAGCTGAGGTCGAAGAAGATGACGGCGAGCCGCTTTTTGAGGTCACATGCCCGATTTGCAATGCCGATATCGCTTTGACGGAAGCACAGCTCATGAAGGGCGAAATGAAGTGCCCGTCCTGCGGCGAAATGCTTGAGTTCGAGTTTGACGACGAAGAGGAATAATTATCAAAAATCCGAAGCGGGGAGCATTCTCCCCGCTTTCGCTTTATTCGGGAGGTGAAAGCATGGCAGAACTTGACACGGGCATCCGATATCTGCACGGCGTGGGGCCAAAGCGCGCCGAAGCGCTTGAAAAGCTGGATGTATATACGATCCGTGATATCCTTGCATTTTTCCCGCGCACATATGAGGACAGAAGAACGATAAAAAGTCTTGCACAGATCGAAGACGGGGAATGTGCCTGCGCGCGTGTAACGGCGTCTGATAACGCAAAGCTCACGCATATACGGCGCGGACTTGATCTGATAAAATGCGAGGCGTTTGATGATACCGGCAAGGTGTCCATCACGTTTTTCAATCAGAGCTATCTCAAAGATGCCGTAAAAGTCGGAGAAGAGTATGTGATTTACGGGAAATTTTCAAAAAAACGCACAAAACTTGAAATAACAAATCCTGCTTTTGAAAACGCGCAGAAAGCGGGAACTGCGACAATGTGCATTCTGCCTGTTTATCACCTGACGGCTGGCCTTACGCAAAAAGCGGTATCCTCCTGCGTTCGTCAGGCGCTTGACGAGTGCGGCGAGCTTGTCGAGGAAGTGCTGCCGCAGAAAATAAGACAGGAATATAATCTTGCGACAGTCCGCTTTGCCTATGAAAACATCCATTTTCCGAAGGAGCTTGAACAGCTCAACATAGCCCGCAGACGAATGGTATTCGAGGAGTTGTTTATACTCATCTGCGCGATGGGAACGGTCAAGAAATCACGCGTTGAAGCAAACGGACGAAAGCTTGCGTATTTTGATGTTTCGGAGTTTACAAACGAGCTGCCGTTTAAGCTGACAGGCGCGCAGATGCGCGCGATCGAGGACGCATTTTCGGATATGACAGCGCGCAAAACGCCTATGAGCAGACTTGTTCAGGGCGATGTAGGCTCGGGAAAAACCGTTGTCGCCGCGGCATGCTGCTGGCTGTGCACGAAAAATCACTGTCAGTCAGCGGTCATGGCACCGACGGAAATACTTGCAGCGCAGCATTACGAAACCTTTTCCGAAATGCTCGAGCCGTTCGGGATACGTGTGCTGCTTTTAACGGGCAGCATGACGCAAAAACAGAAAAGGCTTGCGTGTGAGCGCATAGCCCTCGGGGAAGCCGACGTCATCATCGGTACGCACGCGCTTTTGACGGGCAGCGTCGAATTTTACGATCTTGCGTTTGCCGCGTGTGACGAACAGCACCGCTTCGGCGTACAGCAGAGAGCGGAGCTAATCAAAAAGGGAGAACGACCGCATATTCTCGTCATGTCGGCAACACCGATTCCGAGAACGCTTGCGCTGATCATATACGGTGAGCTCGATGTCTCCATCATTGACGAGCTGCCGCCGGGAAGACAAAAAGTGGATACATTTGCCGTCGGAGAAAAAATGCGGCCGCGGATAAACGCTTTCATAGAAAAAAACGTAAAAGAGGGCAGACAGGTTTATGTCGTGTGCCCGATGGTCGCGGAAAGCGAAGAGGATAACGGACTTATGTCCGCCGAGGCGCACGCAAAAACACTGAGTGAGGTGTTTCCGAGCCTGCGCGTCGGGCTTATCCACGGAAAACTGAAAGCATCAGAAAAAGAGCGCGTGATGAACAGGTTTTCACGCGGAGAGCTTGACATCCTCGTTTCGACAACGGTCATCGAGGTCGGTGTTGACGTTCCGAATGCGACATTGATGATCGTTGAAAATGCCGAACGCTTCGGACTTTCCCAGCTTCATCAGCTCAGAGGGCGCGTCGGAAGAGGAAAATATAAATCATACTGCATTCTGTTCGGGACGGACGTTTCCGAAACGGCCAAGGAACGGCTTGACGCAATGTGCAAAACAAACGACGGGTTTAAAATCGCGGAAACGGATCTGAAGCTGCGCGGCCCGGGCGATTTCTTCGGCTCACGTCAGCACGGCTTGCCGGAAACGCATATCGCGAGCTTTGCAGACGATGTGGATGTTCTGATGCAGGCGCAGAGCGCGGCGCAGAAGCTTTTGAACGATGACCCGTCCCTCGAAGCGCCGGAAAACGCCTGCCTTAAACGCAAGGTCGAAAAAATGCTGTCAAAGTACAGCGATTCAATGAATTAGGAGAAGAAATGAAAAAATTAACGTGGAAACGGCTGATAGCCGCGCTTGTAACGCTCTGCGTTTTCTGCATAATATCCCTGCTGACCGGCAATGTTTATTTCTTCGTCGTCGCAATAGCCGCGTTTGCCATCATACTCATAGCCCCGTTGATCGGATGAAAAAATAATAGTTTTGCAGCACAGGTTCTTACGATATGGGCTGACTTACTATTAGTCGATGCCCTTTACGATGATGTATATCGTTTGGGAAAATTAAAGTAAGAAAACTGTATCAATAATTCAATAATAATGGAAAATAGATTGCATTTGCACATTTCTTGACATTTCTAAACTGAAACGGAGGAATTACCATGAACGATAACAGCAAAGAATTTGAACTCAATGACGAGGATATCGGCACAGTAAGCGGCGGGGGCTTCAGGGGTGCGGACTGTCCGTTTGGACGCTCTGATTTTTCGTTTAACACGCTCTGCAACGGATGCGAAAACCGCGAAAACATCGGTAACTTCACCTTCGCCTGCAAGCTCGGCGTGCCCGGCTCATACAACGTGTGATCTGTCTGTAATATGAAAAAAACAGCCCCGGCACCGTCGGGACTGTTTCAGACTGTAGACAAAGTCTCACAGAGTTCCTCCGCGAAGCGGAGGAATGAAACCGGATCTGTTTTTGGGGCAGCTTTGCCGCCGCAAAAACACCTTGAGGCAAGCGTAGCTTGCCCTCGCGCCGACCAAAGAGGGCAAAGCCCGATGCGATGGAGCGCGAGTTTTTTTCGTCGGCAAAGTCGGGCGGACTTTGCCAACGATTTGAAACAGCCCCGACACTGTCGGGACTGTTTT
>JAZRYQ010000273.1:0-4817 GCA_045600805.1 Candidatus Alloscillospira sp.
CGAGCCGTGAAGGTACCCGTATCGTCATTGAGCTGCGCCGCGACGTGAATCCGAACGTCATCATGAATCAGCTTCTGAAGCATACCGATCTGCAGACGACCTACGGTGTGATCATGCTGGCGCTCGTGGACGGCGAGCCGAAGGTGCTGAATCTGAAAGACATGCTCAGCTGCTACATTAAGCATCAGGAGGAAGTCGTCACCCGCCGTACACGTTTCGATCTGAAAAAGGCGGAAGACCGTGCACACATCGTAAAAGGTCTGCTCATTGCCCTCGATCATATCGATGAGTTTATCCATATCATCCGGAGCGCTGAAAATGTCGCAGACGCGAAGATAAAACTCGAAGAGCGTTTCGGTCTCACGGATGTGCAGGCACAGGCGATCGTGGATATGCGTCTCCGTGCACTGACAGGACTTGAAAGAAGCAAACTTGAGGAAGAATACGCCGAACTTTTAAAGACGATCGATTATCTGAAATCAATCCTCGGCGACGAAAATAAACTGCTCTGCGTCATCCGCGACGAGATCGCGGCGATCGCGGAGAAATACGGCGATGACCGGAAAACCGAAATCGTGGACGATGAGGATGAGATCATTGACGAGGATCTGATCCCGGTCGAAGATACCGTTGTCGCAATGACGAAGCTCGGTTATATCAAACGTATGTCTCTTGATAATTTCAAGGCACAGAACCGCGGCGGCCGCGGCATTAAGGGTATGTCCGTAATTGACAACGACTATACGGCACAGCTCAATATGACCGGTACACATGATGAAATCCTGTTCTTTACGAATCAGGGACGGGTCTATCAGCTGAAAGTTTATGAGATTCCGGAAGCGAGCCGCACATCCCGCGGTACGCCGATCATCAATCTTCTGCAGCTTCAGCCTGAAGAACACGTCACGGCTGTCATCACGCAGAAGGAACTCAATACAGAGCGTTATATCATGATGGCGACGAAGGACGGTACGGTGAAAAAGACGCCGGCGTCCGAATACCGCAACGTGCGTAAAAACGGCCTGATTGCGATCGTTCTGAAAGAGGGCGACGAGCTGATCAGTGTCAAGGATACTGCAGGAAGCGAAAATGTACTCCTTGTAACGAAAAAAGGCAATTCGATCTGCTTCAACGAAGAAGACGTCCGTATCTGCGGCCGGTCTTCGATCGGTGTCCGCGGTATACGTGTTTCAGAAGACGACGAAGTCGTATCGATGGAAGTTGATGATCCGGAGAAATCGATCCTCTTTGTTTCCGAAAACGGTCTCGGAAAACGGACGCCGTTCAGTGAATTCAGTCTGCAGGGCAGAGGCGGTAAAGGCGCCCGCGGCTATAAAGTGACGGAGAAATCCGGCCAGATCATCGGTACGGAGATGGTTACGGATGATGAAGAAGTCATGATCATCACGACAGAAGGCATTGTCATCCGTACTTCTGTTTCCAGCATACCGGTACTCGGAAAGACCACAAGCGGCGTGAAACTGATCAATATCAACAAAGATTCAGACGCCCGTGTCGCAAGCTTCACGGTTGTCAAAGCTTCCGAAGATGAAAATGCGGAGGAGATATCCGAAGATAAGGACGCGGATGTGAAAGCAGAAGAAAAGGATACCGAAACGTCCGAAATCTTAGATCAGGGACTCGATGAACTTCTGGAAAGAGCATTCGAAGATGCGAAGAATGAACTGAACGAAGATGCAGGAGACGGAGAAGAATAAAACCGCAGGGAGGGGCAATGTGCCCCTCCTGTGTGATTCTTCTATGACGTCACATATTTATTCGATCAGATCGGTGCAGTGACAGGTGTTGCTGCAGACCTTAAAGTCTGCTTTCCGGCTTCTTACAAGCGGATACCTTTTTGCAAAAGAAGTTGACATCGTATATGACACCATTTATAATAGCCAATACAAGGAGGTATCTTATGTCTCAATTTGACAAACTCCTGCAGAAGATAAAATCTTTGGATAAAAACTTGCGTTTTGACGAGATACGAAAAGTACTTGAATATCATGGGTACACCATGAACGCTCCGGCAAGCGGCAGCAGCCACAAAACTTTTAGAAAGCCTGGATGTCAACCTATTACTATTCCGACTCATGAGCCTGTTAAACGTATTTATGTTGTTATGGTTAAGGAAGTAGTAGAAAGCGAGGAGAATGATGGATAAAAGTGTTGAATATTATATGTCGCTCCCTTATCGTTTGGAAATTGTTCCTGATACAGAGGAAGGCGGATATGGTGCACGATACCCTGAGCTCAGGGGGTGTATTACTTGTGCGGAAACACTTGAGAGTATTATTATAAACGCAGAAGATGCAAAACGGGAATGGATTAAAGCTGCTTTAGAAGAAGGTATCGAAATTCCGGAACCTGTAGCCGAAGAAAATAGTTCTGATTACTCCGGGCAGTTTAAACTTAGAATGCCCAAAAGTCTGCATCGAAGTCTTGCAGAGCATTCAAAGCGCGAAGGTGTCAGCATGAATCAATATTGCCTTTATCTTTTAACACGAAATGATGCAGTGATATCAAACTGATATATTGAAACGAGGAGTGTTAAATATGAGCACTTATAAACTTGATGAAAATGAAGCCGTAATATTGCAGGCCAATAACGTATTCAATGGGTTAAACAGAGTCACCCTTATTTTGACAAATAAAAATCTTATTCAAGTTAATAAAGGCATTTTTGGTGGCGATAAAGAATCGGAAAAATACCCGTTGAAGGACTTGAAGATTTATAACGGAAAAGCAAATGTACTTATTGGCAAAAGCAGGAGCGGTCAAAGACAATTGGAATTATAAAATCCAGCATTGTTTCACAGATCTCGGATAAGCTTTATCGCGATTACGGTGTAACGGTAAAGGATGTCAATATTGAAGCTATTGACATTGATAAGGAAGGTCAGTTTATTCGTCACAAACAGGCACAGAATGAATTTGCTGAAGAGAAATAGCACCTCCTCCAATTCCTGTTACCATGTATAATGTAGCTGTAAATGGACATGCTACAGGTCCGTTTGACATAAATGCCTTAGCGCAGATGGCATTGTCAAATCAGCTTACTGAGGATAGCTTGGTATGGAAAAACGGAATGGCAGAATGGACTAAGGCAGGTACGATTGATGAGCTTAAACCTTTGTTTAGTCAGATACCGCCGATACCTAAGGATTGAGTATGTGAGATCAATTTTTGTGAACCACCTGGTGACCAGGTTACCAGGTGGTTCACTGACATATAGATGACCTATAGAAAAGACAGCCGGTATGTCAACAGAATTGCAGCCGGCATTTTTAATCATACGGATCCGGTTTATCCGGTAAATGAAAAGAGAAAAGACGATGGAAAAAGTAAGTCTGAAAGAACTGAAAATGACAACCCGGCAGGAATCGCTGACTTTTCTGAAAAAGCTCTGGAGAGAAGAGGGTGCGGACTGTCCCTTCTGTGAAAATCCGCTCGAAATTCTTCATCAAAAAGCGAAGAAAAATAACTGTGACTGGCAGTGCAGGACCTGTCAGAAGGTTTTCAGAACGATCGATCTTCTGAATGAGCTGAATGAACAGATGCCGGTATGAAAAAGGAGTGAATACTGTATGAACGGTAAAAATGTAACTGTCGGCGCATGTCTTCTGGTCGGAGATATCGAAAAAATGGCTGTTTTTTACAGAGATATCCTCGGTTTCAAAACAGACTGGGACGGCGGCAATTTCGCGGAATTCGAAACAGGAAGCGGCAGGACCACGCTGTTTATGTACAGCAGAAAAGAATTTGTGAAAACGATAAACGAAGAATATATTCCTCCGAAAGGAATCAATCAGACATTTGAAATCGCTTTATGGCTGCCGTCTTTTGCGGATGTGGACGCAGAATATGAACAGCTTTTAAAACACAATGTAAATCTGCCGTGCGGTGCGCCTGTCACATTTGACTTCGGTATCCGCAGTTTTTATGCCGCGGACCCCGAGGGCAATCTTCTGGAAATCGGCAGCATGAATGCCGGTTAACAGTGTAAATGCACAGAAATAAAAGGGGAACAGATGATATGAATAAAGATCATGATATCAGCGTTTTGAGAGAACTTGCGGCGCGCTATGCACAGATCGCAAACGATCCGGTCAATATGGAAAGAAGGGTGCTTCATACGGCGGTCAACGATCTCAGACTGATCCGTCCCGTCGTGCTGATCGATGAGATCCCGTGGCATGAGATGAACATTGACAATGAACTGACGCTTCAGTGTAAGGATCCGGATTACAGAAAAGCGGAAGATTATTTCCGAAAAGAACTTTATAAATGGAAGCATATGCAGGCGGACATGATCGTGCGTCCTTTCTACGGCGTGCGGAAGATCGTGGAAACGGCCGGTATCGGTATGGTTGTTTCAGAGGAAGTGCGGCTGCAGGCGGCGCCCGGCGCGGACAGCGCCATTATGTCGCACCGGTATGAAAATCAGATCGAAAGCGAAGAAGATATCGAAAAGCTGCATAAACAGGTACTGACGTACAAAAAAGAGTAAACCTATGCGCTGTTTGAGAAACTCACGGCAGCATTCGGAGACATCCTTCCTGTCAAAATCACGGGTATTGAAAGCGGCTATGACAATGCCTGTAAAAACTGGGATGACATTGCCTTTTTCATGGGCGCGGAAAATCTGTTCTATGCGCTCGCGGATGAGCCGGAGATGATGCATAAACTTTGTGCGCGTCTCACGGATATTTTCCTGGACACCGTGCGGCAGTACGAGGAACTGGATCTTTACGAGCCGGATCAGATCTATCTGCATGCGACGTCGGCGCTGAATTCAACGCTTTCGGAAGGAC